>WFLY01000075.1 GCA_009177215.1 Bacillota bacterium | reverse complement strand
AGACAGCAATAAATACGCTTGGGAACATGTTGTATCTACTGCAAAAAATGTTGCCCCGTATGTTTTAGTAGGTGTCGCTATCGGCGCATTTATCCATAACTGGATACCCGAAGATTTTATTGTGCGTGTTCTTGGAACGGGCAACCCGTTAGGTGTTATCATTGCTACGATTGCGGGCGTTCCTATGTATGCGGATATTTTCGGAACAATCCCGATTGCCGAAGCACTTTTAGCAAAAGGCGCACAACTTGGGGTTGTCTTGTCCTTTATGATGGGCGTAACTACTTTGTCTTTGCCGTCTATGATTATGNTGCGTAAAGCTGTTAAANCCNNANTTGCTTGGNATTTTTATNGCAATCTGNACTATTGNCATTATNNTTNTTGGTTATTTCTTCAACGCAATTCAATTCTTNNTTGTATAATTGCTTGNGGAAACAAAAATAAATCAAAANANATGGAGGNAAANTNATTATNNNATTATTTGGAAANAANAAAGAAGANGAAAANAAANNCNCTNNNNGCNCNTGNAACTCNGGCTGTCCTACGTCCGAAGTAACAGAGATTACAAGCGATTGCTATCCCGANGNAGAAAACAGTATTTGTTGTATTAAAGTCTTAGGATCGGGGTGTGCTTCCTGCCACGCACAACTTGAAAATGCAAAGGAAGCTGTTATGAATATGGGGCTTTCGTTGGAAGTAGAGTATGTAACTGATTTACAGAAAATTATGAAATATGGCGTTATGAGTATGCCCGCCCTTGTTGTCAATGAAAAAGTGGTAGCTATGGGAAAAGTATTGAAGCCCGCAGATGTTGAGAAACTACTGCATAAATTAGGTTTCTAAACGATTTTAATACAAAGGCGGTTATTTATAATGAGTTGCCCGAATGTAAAAGAATGTGCTTGTCCGAAAAAGACTTGTCCAAACAACGGAAAATGTTGTGCTTGCGTTATCAAGCATAGGGAAACAGACAGTTTACCATACTGTTTATTTCCGGATAACAATGGCGATAAAAGTAACAGAAATCACTATGAGGTGTAAAAAAACGCTTTGAAAGATAAAGGTAGGTGGTAGCATGGGAAAATGTTGATATTGACATTTAATGACAATGAGGAAAAGGCGATTGAAAAAGTCATTACAGCACTGGCTAATGAGATTGAGTTTGAAGTCTTGCGGTCTGTTTCCTCTCCCATGTTATCCTTTTCGGGGCTTGAAATAAGGCAACATCAACGGCGTGTGCTTGAATGGTAAAGACATAAAACTTACCCGTCTTGAATACGGTACTCTTATCTTTCTTGCTTCCAGTCCGAACAGGGTATTCACGCAATCGCAAATCTTTGAAGCGGTTTGGAGCATGGATACCCTTCCATCGGCACGGTTGCGAAAGAGCTACAGCTTTCGCGGCGGACGGTGGCGAGGGCCATTGATGACCTGGTGCAGGCAGGGCTTATTACAAAAGAACAGCGCTGGCGGGAGAACGGCGGGCGGAGCAGCCTGCTTTTTACGCTGAAAGGCGGCTGAATCTGAATAAAGAAATGCCGCCAAGGGGGGGAGTGCGCCCTTTTGGCGGCATAAGGGATATGTCATGGTGACACAAGCAGCGAAGGTATCACTTTAAGAAATATTTTACCGGCAGAGAAAGAATATACAGTCACAGGACAGCAGGTGATGATGGAAAACCAGGGCAGGGAATGGACTCAGCATGGCTGGAAGAAGTCACTGTAATCGCACCCCAATATTTTCCGCAGGGCGATCAGCTGTGCGGTGGTAGGGTTGCAGGCTCCCTGTTCGATCTTGCTGAGTGTGCTTGTGCTGATGGGGATGCCCTCCAGCTGGAGCCTTGCCACCAGACCTGAGTTCCGCAGGTGTTTCTGTTCCCGCAGGCGGCGTATGTTATAGCCGATGATGGGAGAGCCGCCCTGTTTGATCCGTTCGGTTTTGTTCATAAGGTGTCCTCAGAGGCTGATTCTGGAACGTTCAAGGAAATAGCTCCGTTTATCCATGAATTCCTGCTGCTTTTCTGCAGGCAGGCACTGGAACATATCCTGATAGTCAAGGTCTGCCATGGGTGTGCCTTTGGTAAGTGCAAGGAGCCGGAGGGAGATCCACTCATTCCACAGGTCGTTGAACAGGTCTTTGCCGGTTGTAAAGATGCCTGCTTCGTCATACCCAAAGGGAGGGTGGAAATACTGGAGTTTCACAAAGCCATACCTGCCAGCATCAAGGACCAGAAGGTCAGCGCTGTATATTTCACTGAATGCATCTGCTACACGCTGACAGGCTGCATGTTCCTCATCGCTGATGCACAGCTGATCCCTGATTGTCTGGATGCAGAACTGATTTTCAAACCGTGCCACTTCGTCCTCCAAAAAATCCAGTTTCAGGTCAATGTCAGCCTTGTAGTTAGCGGTGGCGGCATGCTGGAGAAGTTCCTGCACACCCCAGCCATTTATTTCCCTGCACCGTCTGACAAGGTCGGACAGCCTTTTCTGCTGTTCAAATCCAGGGGTGTAGGAAAGGTTATAAGAGTCCATCAGCCAGCGCCTCCTTTCCGGGACGTGCCGGATCTAAGAGCAGCTCCCGACAGTCGGAAAACCCAAGCATGTATGCAAGCATCCCATAGCGGCTCCCGATGGCGTTGTACCCGCTCACATAGTGGTCAATCAGTTTTATGGTTTCTTCCGGGAGCTGCAGAGCCTCCAGACTACCGGAGTATTTGTCAACTTCCTGGAGCAGTGCCTGGTAGTCCTCATCCTGTTCCGTGATTCCATTCATAATGCCTGGTGCTAGAATATAAATAGTACAAGTTAGACATGGAAAATTCCTAATATAAAAGTATAATAAATAACAGATGGAGGAATGGACATGGCTACACAGTACACAGAAGATTTTAAGAAGGA
>WFLY01000079.1 GCA_009177215.1 Bacillota bacterium | reverse complement strand
CAGACATGCAAGCTTCACCAGCAGGTTAGAGAAAGGGAACAACAGGATTACCTGAAATATCTTAATGATTGTATGGGCATTTGCTACGAATCTGCCGTTATCCGAGGAAATTGCACTGAGCATATTTACCACATGCTCCTCTGCCGCCAGCAAAATAACATACATGATCACAGTACCGATCACATTAAACAGAAAATGAATCAGCGCCGCTCTCTTGGCATCCTTCTTACCGGACATGGAAGCAAGAAGCGCTGTGGTGCAGGCGCCGATATTACAACCCAAAATAATATACAAAGTGATAGGAAGCGCCAAAAGATTCTGACCGGCAAGCAAAAGCACAATACTGACTGTCACGGAGGAGCTTTGAATAATAGCCGTCAACAGCATCCCCACTAAAGTTGCCATAAAGGGATTTTTTAAAGACTGTAATAACTCTACGACAGCCGGTATCTCACGCATGCCCCCCATAGCCTGCGACATGCTTCTCAGACCAACAAAAAGGATACCGAAGCCGATGACGACCTCCGCAGCTTTACGCACATTCTGTTTCTTGCTAAACATCACTAAAAGAACGCCAAGCAGAAGAAACACCGGAGCTATTTCCGACAAATTAAAGGAAATTAGCTGTGAAGTAACCGTGGTACCGATATTGGCGCCAAAAATCACCCCCGCCGCCTGATAAAGATTCATGAGACCCGAGTTGACAAAGCTGACTACCATAAGCGTACATGCTGACGAGGATTGCACGATACCCGTAAAAACAATACCCACAAGCGTACCCATAAAACGGTTAGTTGTAAATATCTCCAGAATACGTCGCAGCTTGGCACCTGCAACCTTTTCTATAGAATCACTCATTAAATTCATGCCAAACAGAAAAAGCCCCAGCCCGCCTGCCATATTTAAAATCATACCTACGCCCATATTCTCTTATCCCTTCGTAAAACTGCTTATTATTCTCACATTCCCTAAAAATATTCCCGTACAATACATTATTTTACGGGAAAAGGCAAAAACTTACAACTCATTTTTTGCTTTTATTTGTAACAGTTTAAGCCATGCGGGAATGATTGTACAAATTGACCGTGGGAGCTTGCTCACTAAAGGCACATAACATGCTTGTAGGAACAAGACGGCTGACTTTCACCACAAAAGGCGACCCGCCGGATTACTCCGACGAAGCCGCCTTAATATAGCCCTATCATATTTATTACAGCATTTTAGTCCTGTCCTTTTTCCCGTGCAGTCTCTCCGCCAGACTTTTGCCCTTATAGAAAAGCTGGTTTTTGTATATTTTANCCGNCATCACAGCCACAATCAAAGTTGNCGCCAACAGAATCGCCACATATATACAGCCCTTCAGTACCGTAATGTTACCCACCAGAATATCACCGGGCAGCGTATAGGCGCTTGTAATAGGCACAATCCTCAATATGGTATTCATCCAGAGCTTCTCTTGAAGAGGCAGCATATAGGCACAGAAGAAACCCGCCACCATGATGATCTGATAATAAGCCATTACCTGTGCAAGCTCCTCCGCCTTGCTGGCAAAGGATGCCACCAGACCCGCAAGCATACAATAAAACAGGAAGGCAAGACAGATTGTAAACAGCCCTAAAATCATGGCGCCCGCACTGAACGCAGTACTTCCGCCCTGATTTTTGATTAGTGTGAACACATCCAGCAGCACATTGGAATATTCCGGATAAATGTAATTCCCTGCAATAAAATGCCCCAAAAAGAATCCGCCTACCAAAGCCGCTATCCACAAAATCATCTGTAAAATAGCAACCGTAGTCATTGCAAGCACCTTACCGAAAATCAATCCGTAAGGTCTCGTCAATGTAAGCAGCATCTCCATAAGCTTAGAAGTTTTCTCCACGCTGACTATATTCCCGATACTCTGACCGTATATCAGTACCATAAAATACATCACAAACATGATAATCATAGGCAGCAGCATTGCCACCAGTTCCTCACCCACACTGCGCTCTTCTTCTCCGGCGTCAATCTCCGTGACCGTCACACTGCTCATTGCCGTCACAAGCTTCTCCATAGGAATGCCCGAAGACAGCAGCTTACTCTGTTCTATACTCATGAGCAATGCATCATTCAAATCTTCACCGTCGGACTCACTAATCTTACAGCCCATCGGCAATATCAAGGACAGAAGGTATCCTTCCTCCTGTCTGGTAATCTGTAATATCACATCAAAAGGTGCATTTTCCCCAAGCTGCGCGGCAAGCGTCTTTATGTCCTGCCCTGAACTCTCAAAAACAACCTTCGGAAAACTCTCCGCATATTCCTGTACAAAGCTGTCCAAATACAAAACCTCCAGACCGCTCTCGTCAATTACATAAACCTTTTCTATGTCGGATACCTTCGCTGCATCCTTTTTCTGGACAAATGCCATAACGGTGCTGATNGNNAGACCGATNATAANCATAAGCGCCGCAATACCCACNGTGGAATTCTTAAAGCCCTTTACTGCGGTTCCCTGTTTAAAGGTAAAGGAAAAGACATCTTTCCAGCCACAAAATAATCCCTTTTTCATGCCTGCTTGTCCTCCTTTCCTGCATACTGCCTGCGGTTTTTGGCAATCCGGATAATGTCCTTTACCTTCATTACCTTACCGTTATAGAAAATCAAGGCTTCATAAACCTTGGAGGTAAAATGAAATAACAGTGCCGTGAAAGCCGCCAAAATGACAATGCTGACCAATACTGCAGGCAGTCCAANCTTGCCTNAAAGCAGATNTGCCGGCACGGTAAAAGGCGCTGAGACCGGCAGCATACAGCCAATATACAGCAAAATATCGTTAGAGATTCCGAACATCTGCATAATTGCCATAAAAATTCCGAAATAAGAGCCTAACATCATTACAATCTGGTATATCTTCATGCCCTCAGCCATCTCCTCAAGCCTGCTGACGGAAGCGCCAGCAAGACCTGCAATAATACTGAAAAACAACACGCCTAACAATATCACAACAACAGCCAATATAATATTTCCCGGATTTAAACCCACAAATTTGCTTAAAACAGGTGATGCCGCTGCACCTACACCTTCATCGGTTCCAAACAGTACGCGACCAATTCCCATAGATATCAGATAGCAGACTCCCATTGCCGCAAACTGAATTGACACCATAAGCAGAGACGCCAGTATTTTTCCTACAATGAGCGCCATAGGACGGACATTTATCATCAAATACTCCACAACGCGGGTAGATTTCTCCGTAACAATGGAAGTGGCAATATTACTGCCTACAACAGATATTATCATTATGACAACCACAATACCGCTCAAGAGAATATAATACTCCTCTTGAGNAATGCTTTCCTGCCCCTNTTCTTCGGGAGNAAGCTCGCNGTTTTCCNTTGTAAATCTCACCCGGGTNTCCNCACTTTGATTGATAAAAGCCATCTGCNNGNCGGNCACATCCACCGCACGCAGCTTCGCCTCAACAAAAAAGCTTTTAAAATCATCTGCCAGACTTTTGCAATCGTCGGCTTTCAAATCCGCATTTGCCGCTTTTACGAAAGTTAAGTTAAAAAATCCCGCTTCCTCATAGACAATATGCAAAAGCAGCTCCGTGCTGTCCTCACTTTCTTCCAAAGCCTTTACATGTTCCTCAAAAGTTCCGTCAGTGCCGCTTACAACCCGTACTCCCGCATACCTATCCTGAGGGAGCGCCTGCGTATAATCAATGGACAATCCCGTCTTGTCATAGATAGTCAGCACTGTTACCCTGCTCTCTTCTTCCCTGTCGGAATTCCGATTCTGTATCAGACTCAAAACAGGCACGGAAGCCAGCATGACAACGCACATGAAAATCAAAAAGCCTTTATAGGAGCTCTGCTTGACACCCTGCCTAAAGGAAAATTGAAAGACGTCCTTCCAGCCCGTAAAATCATTCTTCATGTCCTGCCCCTGCCTTTTCTACAAAAATTTCATGCAGCGACGGTTCACGAAGCTCAAATTTAACCACCTGCTTGTTCCAAGCAAGCAAATCGGTCAAAAAATCATGTGCCTGCTTCTCCCCCGTAACCTTTATCTGCTTGCCGTCGGGAGTATCATTTACTACAGGCATGCCATGCTTTTCTATAATGTCCTCAAAGGGCTTGTCGCATTTTACAAACATATTGACACGTCCATAGCTTTTCTTAATCTCATTCAGATTGCCCTGCAACACTGCCTTACCTCGATTGAGAATAGTAATATCCTCGCAGAACTCCTCAATAGTCGCCATTTGGTGAGAAGACATAATCAAGTACTTCCCCTTCTCCATCTCCTCCCTGATAATACCCTTAAAAATATCCGTATNTACANGATCCAANCCNNTCAGCGGCTCATCAAGAATCAATAGCNCCGGCTCTGANAATAANGCTGNCATCAGCTGTATCTTCTGCTGATTACCTTTGGAAAGCTGCTCCGCCAGCTTGGGCTTTTCTGTCTTCTTGCCCTTCTTCTTAGGGTAAAGATACTCTTCTACCTCTAATCGCTCCGCCCAATAGGCAATGCGCTCCTTTGCCGTCTCTTTGGGAACTCCTTTCAGCTTCGCAAAATAAAATAGCTGATCCATCAGCGCATATTTAGGATATAGGCCTCTCTCCTCCGCAAGATAGCCTACATTCATATTCATAGGGTCAATGGGCTTACCCTGCCAAAGCACCTGTCCTCCGTCATTTGCCAGCATTCCTAAAATCATACGAATGGATGTTGTCTTACCTGCACCATTGGTTCCCAGCAACGCATATACGCCGGGCTTCTCCAGCATAAAGGACAAGTTGTCCACAACTGTCTTTTCCCCATAACTTTTTGATAGATTTTTAACTTCCAGTGACATTTACTTCCTCCTTGCCGCCTTATTACAGCTTAGTCCTTTCTGAAGCTCAGAAGGATTTGTTGTATTAATATTTTAGTACAATGATACATATATGGATGCAATTTGTCAACATGAGATAATGCACGATAAAGATAAGTATGCTATTTATTGCTACACGATATTTCTGTGTCAAAGCTTATTTCATCTATCACCTTATGGGATAATGTCTTCCTGCCTCAATATCCTCCAAAAGCTGCCTGTGAAGCTCCCAAAGACTCTTAAACTGTCTCTCCGGTCTTTTAAATTCATATAAATAAACTTCTATATTTTCTCCGTAAATCTCCTCGTCAAAATCATATATGTAGGATTCCACCCCACAGACATGTTCATCTGTAACAGTAGGCTTACATCCTACATTGCTGATAGCACGATATTCCTTTCCTCTCCAAAGCATACGGGAATAATACACGCCAAAGGGCGGTAAGAGCTTGCTTGTCTTTGGTATCTGGTTGACAGTGGGAAAGCCTAACGTCCTGCCGATACGATTGCCATGCATTACATCTCCCACAATCATATAAGGCATCCCCAAATAGTGCTCTACCTGTTTCATATCTCCCCTTTCCAACAGGGTTCTAATGTAGGTGGAGCTGACCTCTCTATTTTCTATGCAAACCTTTTCTATCACCTTTACCTGAAAGTCAAGCTCCTCCGCCAAAGCCTTTAACAACGCCGCATTTCCTCTGCCTCCCGCACCGAAGGACAAGTCCGTTCCCGCCGCAATAAACCGCGCATTCATCTGCCCTCTTAAAACCTGCCTTGCAAAGGTATCCGGCTCCATGGCAGCGCTTTCCGCCGTCAAGGGAAATTCTATCAGGATGTCCACTCCCATGCGTTCAAATAAAAGGCGCTTTTCCTCTTTGGTAGTAAGCTCCCTTCCGTCAGATTTTCCAAACAGGACGGCAGGCGCCGGTTCAAAGGTAAAAACACATGCCAAAAGCCCATTTTTCTTTTGTGCCAAAATTTCATCAAGCAGCCTTCTGTGTCCTATATGGACGCCGTCAAACTTCCCAATTGCCACGGCAGTCTCTTTTTTCAAATAAAAATCACTGGTATTCAATATAATTTCCAAATAATCCTCCATGCCGGAGCGTTTTCTTCGTAAGAACGCCCTCACAAAAACATTTTCACAGGTTTATATCCGTTGTTCTCTCTGTCAAATGCATAAATTCCTGCAAAGCTGCCGTCCTCCCTATGGACGCGCACCCACTTCCCCGCCTCATAACACTTATTTTCCAGTGTCTGATTCGGGTAAAGAAAATTACCATTGTCCAATAGCCTCCGAAACACTTCCTTTACATGCAGCGCAGGGCATTCCGCAAAACACCCCTCTATCGAATGGACTATTTCCTGTAAATGCCCTTCATCCCGAAGCTTCTCAAGCTCCCCTAAAGTGACGGAATCTCTCAAATAAAAGCTGCCCACACGCGTCCGCTTCAAACTCTTCATTGTTCCGCCGCATCCTAACTCCTCTCCGATATCGGCACAGAGGGTTCTGATATAAGTTCCCTTAGAACATGCCACGCGCAGCTTCACCACCGGAAGGGCAAGCTCTAAAATTTCAATTTCATGAATTTTTACAGTCCGCGCCTTACGTTCCACTTCTTTTCCCGCTCTGGCAAGCTCGTACAGCTTCTTTCCGTTCACCTTAAGCGCCGAGTACATGGGAGGAATCTGCCGGTATTCCCCTGCAAAGCCGTTCACTGCATTCCTGACATCATCTTCCGATACTGTCACAGGATTCTGTGCCAGTATCTCTCCCGTGATATCCTGCGTATCCGTCACCACACCCAAAAGAAGCTCCGTCACATATTCTTTATCCTTGTCGGTAAGCATATCACAAAGCTTTGTTCCGCTGCCTAAGCACACCGGAAGCACACCTGTTGCATAAGGGTCTAAAGTACCGGTATGTCCGATTTTTTTCTGACCGCATATCCCCCTCAGCTTCGCCACCACATCGTGGGAGGTAAAGCCTGCCTCCTTATAAATATTGATGATACCGTTTATCATAGCCCTCCTCATTCCTGCGATGCTTTTAATGACCCGGCTTTTCCGAAACAATATACCGCAGCCTTTGCGGCACCGCAAAGTAAAGCTCAAATTCGCATCTGCGACTTCCGCTCACTTTTTTGCTTTCTTAAGCTGTTTCTCAATATGTAGGGATAGATTATTTACACAGTCATGGAAGGTTCCTTTCATAGTACAGCCCGCCGCACGCACATGACCGCCTCCTCCAAAATAAGATGCTACCTGAGCCACATTCACTTTCTCATTGGAGCGCATGCTTACCTTATATTCCAGCACTCCGGTCTCATACATAAAAATGGCACAGTCCACTCCCTTGATATTGCGAAGCTGATTGACGATTCCATCCAAGTCCTTGTGTGTTACATCATAAAAATCCATGGTCTTGCGGTCCACAGCACTGACAATACAGCTTCCGTTCAAAAATCTAATACTCTCCATCAAGGTTCGCCCCATGATCTGAGCCTGCAAATATGTCTTTTGATAAAAGGTTTCTTCAATCAATTTTGGGAAATCAAAGCCAAAGCTGATTAAATGCGCCGCCTTCTCNATGGTTGCCGGCGTGGTATTGGAATATTGAAACACACCCGTATCGTGAATAATCCCGATGTAAAGCGCCATCGCCAAANCCCTGTCCAGCTCATCCTTTNNCATTAGATCATAAAGTATCTCACAGGTAGAACCAACATNCGNTCTCACCTCGTTTATATCNCCACAGCCACTGTTANTCACATGATGGTCTATATTAATCTTCTTTGCCGCGCTTNGAAAGTATTTTTCTGCTCCCCCCAAACGGTCGGAGGCACAATCCAACGCAAAAAACACATCAAAGGCTTCTTCCTCGCCAAATATACTATCAATCTCCTCAAAACCTTTTATCTCACCGAATATATCGGCAGGCTCCTCCAAAAAAATCTTAACCTGTGCAGCAGGCAGGACCTTTTTCAAATACTGCCCCAGAGACAGACAAGCGCCTACACAGTCCCCATCAGGTCTGATATGTCCACTGATGCCGATTCTTTTTGCTCCTTGACATTCCTGTAATAAGTCCATACTTACNTCCATTCCAAACCGTTCANAANAAGCCNCTTTACGNGGCNTNTTTCGCTATTCCTGCCCTTTCTCATCCTGTGCAATGACCTCGTCAATTTTACGTGACATATTGACGCCATACTCAATGGATTGATCCATCACAAAGGTAATATCGGGCGTATTACGCAGATTAATGATTTTGGCAAGCTTCATCTTGATAAAGCCCTCTGCGCTTTTCAGCCCCTGCAGAGTCGCCTCTCTTACCTCTTCACCGCCCAATACACTAATCCACGCCTTACAGCTTTTTAAGTCCGGCGCCACTTCAACAGCCACCACACTTGTCCACGGGCTTATTCTGGGGTCCTTAATCTCCCCTCTGATAATCTCCGCCAGCACTCTTTGTACCTCCCCGTTCACACGGGTATTTTTTACACTGTTTTTTCTCATTTTTGCTCCTACCCGCCTGCTTTGACAGGCAATGCCGGCTCCCCGCAGGCACTCAAACAGCTGCCTAACGAGGCACCTCAACCATAATATACGCCTCTACAATATCAAGCTCCTGCATCTGGTCAAAGCCTTCAAATACAAGACCACACTCAAAGCCTGCCTTTACCTCTTTCACATCATCCTTAAATCTCTTAAGGGAAGCAAGCTCACCCTCAAATATCTGCTTACCCTCACGACTGATACGAATCTTACAGCCTCTCTGGAACACACCGTCAAGCACATATGAGCCTGCGATATTTCCGATTGCGGACGCCTTGAATATCTGACGAACCTCTGCATGACCGATAACCTTTTCCTCAAACACCGGATCCAACATACCCTTCATGGCAGCCTCAATATCCTCAATCGCCTGATAAATCACCTTGTACAATCTTACGTCCACACCTTCACGCTCAGCTGTTGCTTTTGCCGTAGCGTCCGGTCTCACGTTAAAGCCGATAATAATTGCATTGGAAGCGCTTGCCAACGTAACATCGGATTCATTAATAGCTCCGACGCCACCGTGGATACATTTTACCACAACTTCCTCANTGGAAAGCTTCATCAGTNACTGTTTAACAGCCTNNACNCTACCCTGAACATCCGCNNTTACAANAAGGTTCAGTTCCTNCNAATTACCTTCTTTAATCTGAGAGAACAAGTCGTCAAGAGACATTCTAGTCTTAGTATCCTCCAGCATTTTCTCCTTATTCTGTGCCATATAGGTCTCAGCAAAGCTCTTTGCCGTCTTATCGTTCTCGTGGGCAATGAATACCTCTCCGGCGGTAGGAACATCGGACAGACCTAAAATTTCTACGGGAGTAGAAGGACCTGCCTCCTTTACTCTCCTGCCCTTGTCATCCACCATAGCTCTCACCTTGCCATGACAGGCGCCCGCGGATACAAAATCACCCACATGCAACATACCCTTCTGTACCAATACAGTTGCCACAGGACCTCGCCCCTTGTCAAGCTCAGCCTCNATAACAAGACCCCTTGCNCGTCTCTCGGGATTTGCCTTCAGCTCCAAAATATCGGCAGTCAGAAGAATCATCTCCAAAAGCTGCTCAATACCCTCCCCGCTCTTAGCAGAAACAGGCGCAAACACAGTGCTTCCTCCCCAATCCTCGGGAATCAGCTCATATTCGGACAGCTCCTGCTTTACACGGTCAATATTTGCAGAGGGCTTATCAATTTTATTCACGGCAACAATGATTTCAATACCTGCTGCCTTTGCATGATTGATAGCCTCGATAGTCTGGGGCATAACACCGTCATCTGCTGCAACCACTAAAATGGCAATATCAGTAGCATTTGCCCCTCGCATACGCATAGCAGTAAACGCCTCGTGACCGGGAGTATCCAAGAAAGTTATCTTCCTGTCGCCAACATTTACAGTATACGCACCAATGTGCTGGGTGATACCCCCCGCCTCCTTATCCGTGACATTTGTCTTACGAATAGCGTCCAAAAGGGAGGTTTTTCCATGGTCAACATGACCCATAACACAGATAACGGGAGGTCTCTCCACCAGATTATCTTCTGCTTCCTCATCCTCTTTTAACAATTCCTCAATAACGTCAACCTTAACCTCCTTCTCGCACAAAATATCATACTCCATAGCAATATTTTCTGCATCCTCATAAGAAATCTCCTGATTGACGGTTACAATCTTACCCTCTAAAAACAGCTTCTTAACAATAACGGAAGGCTGCAGCTTCATCTTCTCTGCCAAATCCTTAATGGTAATCATCTCGGGAAGAGTAATCACCTTGATAACCTCTTCCACAGCCTCACCTTTTTTCTTTTCGGGCTTAATGAATCTGCCGGGCTTGTTCTTTAATGCCTCATCCTCTTCGTAAATCAAATCCTTTTTGGAGCGCTTATCCTTCTCCTGACTTAAGCGCCTCTTATCTTCCTCGCGCTTCTTCTCCATATCCTTAGCAGGAGCCTCTCCTGTAAAGCTCTTTGACTGTTGTTTATTATCACGGTCGCGGAAACCTGCTCCCTGTCCGCCGGGTCTGCCGTCACGGCTGCCGGGTCTGCCATCATGTCCGTCTCTGCCGCCATAATTACCGGAACGCGTCGATTTGTTAAAGCCGCCCTGTCTGTCTCCCTGAGACCTGCCGCTTCCCATGCCGCCCCTACTATCTCTATTATCCCTATTTTCTCTATTATCTCTATTTTCTCTATTGCTCCTATTATCTCTATTATCCCTGTTTTGATTCTGTCCACGTTCAGAACGGTTTCCTGTGCGCTCACCCTGAGCTCTGCCGCCGACTGTACGATTATTCTCCTGACTGCGATGCTCACGGACAGTTCTGTCTGTCTGTGCCTTGTCGGCATGAACCTTGTCATTTTGAGGTCTGTTACTTTGAAATTTGTCATTTTGAGGCCTGTCATTTTGAGGTCTGTCATTTTGATTCTTGTCATTTTGAGGCCTGTCATTTTGATTCTTGTCATTTTGAGGTCTGTCATTTTGATTCTTGTCACTTTGGACCTTGTCATTTTGAGACCTCTCCACCTGTAATTTCACTTCCGCCTTCTGTACGACAGCTTCCTCTTTTACGGATTTCTTCGGCTGCTGATTCTGATTATTGGGAACCATTTGTACACTGGGTGTAGGAGATGGGGGTGTCAACGGCTTAATAGGGCGAACCGGCGCCTGTGCCTGCACTCTGTTATTATAGCCACCCTGCGGTCTTCCATTTCCGATTCCGCCTCTGCTCTGATTCTGTCCACGGTCAGTGCGTTGCCCCGACATCTTGGAATTCTGCGGATTGCTTACAAAAATAATCTTCTTTTTCTTCTTAGGCGCATCTTCCTTGACACCCTCTGTTTTAGAGTTCTCTGTCTTAGAAGCTTCCGGCTTAACAATTTCCTTTTGAGGTTCCTTCTCCTTGAACGGAGCCTTCGCACTGCCAAATGCCCCTCGTGCCAGCGAAGCTGCCTCCTCGTCTACAGAGCTTTGCGCCGCCTTTGCCTCTATACCTTTTTCCTGTAAAAAACTTAATATATCTTTACTTTGCATACCTAACTCTTTTGCAAGTTCATGTACCTTTATTTTCGCCATGCTTTCCTCCTTTTCTGCCACCTGCGGCATTCTACTTGATTTCCAGTTGCTTAATGATCGCATCTGCTAATCCTGCGTCACACACACCCAGAGAAGACCGCAGGTCCTTTCCGATTGCCCGACCCAAATCTTCCTTTGTTCCATATTCATGTACCGGAATTTCATAATAAGAACATTTATTATTAAACAATTTTTTTGTATTGGCTGAGGCATCCTGCGCTATGATTACCAAACATGCGGTTCCGCTTTTTACGGCATCCACAGTCTGTAGCTCACCGCTCACCAGATTATGTCCTCTCATCGCCAAACCTAAAAGTGACAATACCTTACTTTGCTTCAAGCTTCTCAAACTCCCTTTCTAAGGTAGCATATACCTCTTTTGGAATACTCATTTTGAAGGAGCGCTCCAACCCCTTATTTTTATGAGCTGCCTGTAAGCATCCCTTGCTCTTACAAACATATGCGCCTCTTCCGTTCTTCTTGCCTGTTATATCCAAACAAATATCGCCTTCCGCAGTTTTCAGGACTCGCAGCATTTCCTTCTTGCCCTTCATCTCACCACAGCCCACACACTGTCTTAAAGGAATCTTTTTCGCCATAGACAATCTTACTCCTTACTGATTTACTCTTCCTCGTATTCCTCATCCTCGTAATCGTCATCCATATAATCCTCATATCGAAAGCCGGGGGCGTCCTTAGCCTGCGTCTCGGATTTAATGTCGATTTTGTATCCTGTAAGCCTTGCGGCAAGCCTTGCATTCTGTCCTTCCTTACCTATTGCCAAAGACAGCTGATAATCAGGCACCACAACCTTTGCCGTCTTTTCATCGGGATCTGCGAAAACCGCTACTATTTTTGCAGGGGATAACGCATTCTGAATCAGATTGCCGGGGTTTTCATCCCAATTTACAATATCTATCTTCTCACCGCGAAGCTCCTCCACAATAGCGTTTACTCTTGCGCCGTTCATACCTACACAGGCTCCTACGGCATCCACATTTGGGTTATTGCTCCAAACAGCAATCTTGGTACGGCTTCCTNNTTCTCTTGCAATACTCTTAATCTCTACAGTACCGTCCTTTATCTCCATAACCTCGGACTCAAACAGTCTCTTTACCAATTCGGGATGTGTACGGCTCACATTGATTCTGGGGCCCTTCGGCGTGCTCTTGACTTCAAGGATATACACCTTAATACGCTCGGTTGGTCTGAACACCTCACCCTTTACCTGCTCGCTTTCGCTCAACATAGCATCTGCCTTTCCCAGATTAATACTGATATTTTTTCCGATATAGCGTTGTACTACACCGGTTACTACATCCTTTTCCTTCTCATAATATTGATTATAAATAACGCTTCTCTCTTCTTCCCGAATCTTCTGCAGAATAACATTCTTAGCGTTCTGTGTAGCAATACGGCCAAATTCCTTAGACTTGATTTCTACATTTAGTACATCTCCTACCTGTACCTTTTTGGACAACTCCCTCGCATCCTCCAACGCAATCTGCAGGCAATCGTCCTCCACATCGTCAGCTGTGGCAACAACCTCCTTCTCTGCATATACCAAAAAGTCACAGGTCTCGCGATTAATCTCTACCTTAACATTGTCAGCTTTACCAAAATGGTTCTTGCATGCTGTCATCAAAGAATTTTCAATCGCTTCAAACAGCGTTTCTTTGCTGATTTCCTTCTCCTTTTCCAGTATATCCAGTGCTTCCATCAATTCCTTATTCATCTTTTCCTCCATTCCGGCTTTCCGCCCTATCGTTATCCTTAAAAATCTAATGCCAATCTTATCAATGCCACGTCTGCCCTCTTAAATGTTCTGGGGATATCTTCTTCTTTGATAGTAATGCTTTCGTTATCAAAACTGTCTAAAACACCTGAAAATTCCTTACATTTGTCTATGGGTTTAAAAAGCTTGATTTCAACCTCCATACCTAAACTCTTCTGCAAATGCTTATCCTTCTTCAGTGTTCTTCCAAGACCCGGGCTGCTGACCTCCAAAATATAAGCTTCAGGAATAAAATCTTCTTTATCCAAAGCATCTGAAAGAGCACGGCTTACATTCTCACAGTCAATAATGCTGACACCCTCTTTCTTGTCAATGTAGGCGCGTAGATAATAATCACTGCCTTCCTTCACATATTCCACATCATAAATCTCAACACCGTTTACCTCGGCAATGGGCAGAAGCAGCGCCTCAGTCCTAGTCTCGTAAGCTTCTCTTTTAGACATTTATTTCCTCCATATTCTCGTAGATTTCACCTGCATATAGTATCAGTACAAACAAGAAAGAGTGGCACGCGTCCACTCTCATTCTAGTAATCATCTTGAATTCTATATTTAGTATAGCCCCAGCTTACCGAATTGTCAATAACTTTTATACAAAAAGAAAGTTTTTCGTACTTTCTGATGATAAAAAGCTGCCTGACTTCCAATTACGAAAGTCAGACAGCTCTTATCTTCAGGTCATATTCAAATTAGTTTAACGCACACGTACTCGCTGTCCGGCATAAATATATTTCTGCTTTGCAATTTCTACGTTCATTGCAACCAGCTGATTCAATGTCAAACCGTTCTTGCGTGCGATCTTGAAGAGGCTATCTCCTCTTACTACGGTATAATATACCGCATCTTTCATTGCAGCAGCCGCTGAATCTGTAACAACTGCAGTGGTTTGTCCCAAAATAATTCTCTGTCCAGGATAAATCCTGTTCGGATTCTTAATTTGAGGATTCAAAGCCAACAGTGCAGAAAGTGACATATGATTTCTTGCTGCAATACGGCTTAAGGTATCGCCTTTGACTACAATGTACTCAATCAAAACCGGAACCTTCTCAACCGCAGGACTTGCAGGTGCGCTGTTGTCAGAACCTGAATCGTTGTTATCGGTATTGTCAACAGGATCCTTTACAGGGTCTTTTACAGGATCTTTCTCGGGATCTTTTACAGGATCCTTCTCGGGATCTTTTACAGGGTCCTTGCTGCCAGTATCGACATTTACGAACACATAGGTGCTAAAGCTATCGGCCGTAAATTCAACATTTGTTCCGTCTACCGTCATATCTACTATTTCAGGTGTCGTACTTCCATCCGCATAGTGCAGTAACTTAATGTCTTTTGCATCCACGCCGGCAGGTATCGGCATTTTAACCTTAACCGGTACAACCAACTGCTTCTGTGTAGAACCTACATAAAGCTTAATGTCAAATGCCTTAGCATTCTTATAGCCTTCAGGAATTGTAGGCGCTGTAACCGCAGTTACCTTGATAACAGCCTCTTCTCCCGCAGCAACACTCAACAATGCGCCTGTCACGGACTCAACGGCAGGAGCTCCGCTAGCTATGTCAATCACCAACTTTTTACCCAGAACATCGGATATCTTCTCCTCTAACTCCTGAATATCACTGCTGTTCATTGTGGAGGCATTCATCTTGTCAAGCACTACATCAACAGCTTCTATCTTGTTCTCCATAGATACATTACCAAGCTTATCAAGCGCTTCTACAGCCTCGCTGTAATCAGCGGGAAGAACTGTCTCGTTGCTCGGTGCCTGAATCTGTACATACTCTGCCTTGTCAGGAGAATTATCATATACTGTCGCATAGAAATCCTCATCCAATGCATCATTGTAGAAGTAGTAATCACAGAATGCAAACAGAGACTGCCATTCTGCAGTACTGGTCTGATGGGCGGTAGGGAAATTACCATACGCGATACTGCCTTCTGCACCTAAGAACTCATACACTTCCTTTGCATTGATATAAGAAGCATACATACCCTCAGGGTCTGTACCGTTATCCTTGTAGCCTGAAGAAACATAAAGACCTCTGGGCGCTACCAGCGACAGCAACAAATGAGTATCAAAAGGTGTGCTGTCAGCTCCCACAAAGTCGGCGAAAATTGTCTTAACCCAAGCCATACCCTGACCCTGTACCTGACCGATAGGCTCGGTCTTGTCAACCAACTGGTTAAAACCATACTCGTCCTCAGTGTATACCTTACCCTGTGAAGAGTAACGAAGCATTGCTGCTCCGCCGATACCGGAGTGGGCAGGATTCGTCACTGCGATACGCTCCTCCAATACGCCAGTCACTAAAGCTGTCTTTCCTAAGTAGCTAAAGCCGGTCACTGCACTGTTCGCAGGATTCAACTGATCAAGTTGTCCGATTCCTGCTTCAATACAGTCAATAATCAAACCTGCTCCCCATGCTCTAGCTGCCAAAGGACCAACACCGGTTGCATACTCATCACCACGGCATTCAGGATACATTGTATAGAAGAGACCCTGATAATAGCTGTTATTTGAAGCTACATTACCATTGCTGCTGTAATCAATTACCGCATAGCCCGCATCCTGCGCACCGGAAATGTTTCCGCCATAGTTGATAATGTAAGGCCAGCCCTTTTCGTCACGAGGCGTACCTTCAGGCAGATATACCTTGAAGCTAAAGCTTCCCTCTACCGTGTTACCGTCGATTTCTCTGCTGGTAGTTATGGTATAAGTATCGCCTGCTTCATTTGCGGAGAAGCTCTTAGTCAAACCGGTCTTCTCTGCCTTAGGCAGTTTACCATACATATAGAACTCATACAAATCTTGAATTTCATCATGTCTCAAAGCCCAGTCATCATTATTCTGAACCGCACTGCCATCCTCAAAGGTAAAAGGATCCGGCAGGTTGTGATCTGCCTCGAAGCCAAGTGCAGACTTATGAACACCGTCATAAGTAATCTTAGACATCATTGCAATGACATCGTCATAGTATTCTGCAATCTGAGCCTCTGTTAAACCGCCAGCCATTGCTTCGTCATAATATCTCTGCAACAGAGTCTTATCATAATTAGCATTAAAGCTTGCTGCATCATAATCATTTACGTCCATAACCAGCGCCTTATCCAATACCTTGATTAACGCATATGGATTATAGCCGTTCTCAACCTGAGAAGTACCTTCTGCTGCATCCTCTAAAAAGATAATCTCTCCTGCGGTTCTCGGATTGCTGTAGCAATCGGTAGAAGTCCAAGCAATAGCCGAAGTACGATTACCGTTTTCACACAGGTTTACAGCCACATCAAAGTTCATAACAAAATCTTTTGCTACCGGGATAGAATCTGCAAAATCCAAACGTGCCTCAATGATGTAGCCTGCGCCATCCTCCATTTCCGTCAGCTTCGCATAGAAAGCTTCGTTAGATCCGAAGGTTACGGTTGTCTGATTTGCACGATTGATTCTCCACTGTCCGCCGTTCTTACCAAAGGAATTATTTGCTGCATCTGCGGACTCCAGCAAGAAAAATTCTACTGAATCCTTGGTATGGGCATCGGAACCTGTTACATCGTAGGTAGGATCGTATACCTTTATCAAAGCGTACAATGCTTCCTCATCCCACAAGGTCTTAACCTCTGCATACTGCCCCTTGCTGTCCTTAGCGGTATAGTATGCGTAAGCGCTGTCCCAAAGTTCATCGTCAGCAAGACCGTCAACTACAGGCGTGCCATACTTTGTCATCAACTTGCCACCGCAGTTATCTGCCAAAATCTGCTCAGCCATAGCCTCCAATTCAGCCTTCTTTTCTGCAATACCTTCCTTGGTAGCTTCATCGCTCAAAGCATAAGCTCTAGCCTCGGTCAGCTTCAACTCATTGAAAGAGGCCTTAATGGGATAAGGATCCACATAAGTCTCCTTAAACGCATCTACATACTTAACCAAGTCATATCTGCCGATATCCTCCGCAACGGTAGTAACATCACCCTTAGAACCTAATGTAAATGTGGTCAAATCTTTTGCGTAAAGACCTCCATTATACTGAACGGTATTACCCCAGAATGTGCGCCCCTCTTCTATATTCTCCGGATAAGAAATAAGAGAAATCGCGTGTCTGTTATCCAGTTGTACGGTCTCTTCACCGTCAACGGTTGAAGAACTGCAGTTGTTGACAATTGCTTCAATTGCAATATTTGCTCCCTCCTCAGGAGTCATACCAAGCTCTTCCCAAGAAATACATGCTTCCACCGTCCAGCCTGTGACTGTAGTGCTCCACCAACTGGTAGTTTTATTTATCTTTCCTGTTGCAAAAGCACCCGGTGCTTTTGCATAGGTATTCTGCAGACCACTCCATGTACTAAAGCTGATAGTGTGTAACAGTGCCTCACCGCCTGCCGTAAATACATAGTTCTTTACACTCTTGCCGGAATCAATGCTCTGAGCAATAGTAACGGCAATGCTGTCCTGATTTTCATTTGCACCTTCCTTAATGTAAACATCAGAATCGGATACATCTGCCAACAGGTACAGATAAGCTTCATCCCACATCACCTTGATATCAGCGGTTCCGCCGGATTCAGAAGGACCGTCAAGCAGGTTGCCAGCCCTCACGCTTAATGCATTATCCCATGCTTCCTCTACGGTTGCATCTGCAATGGCAGAACCATACTCTACAGAATATACATTGACAACCAGCTTTGTAGTTGCAGCCAGAGACAAGTTCTTCGGATTGGTAACACCCTCCGGCAAAACAGCCGTACCGGTAAGCGTCAATTCCTGTGCGCTTCTGCTTTCAGGATCATATGCACTGAGATCCCAATCAACGGCTACATTCAAATGTCTCAAGCCGTTATCCAAATACAGGATAGCGGTAGGAAGCTGTTCTTTGATTTCTTCAACACTTGCTCCTGCCCTGACAACAGTAACCATGTCAGTGGTTCTCTCTACGTTTACGCTGCCAACTTCATTCTTTGTCTCAATATAAGGTCCGAATACGTCTTCCTTATAGTTTGCTTCATTTAAAAATACGTTAGTCTTCAGTTCACGCAAATCACTGTCAATATCGTCTGTGGACTTATTGTAAAGCTTGACATCACAGTAATCCAACAGATACTGCATATCCGAAACTTCCACAGAGTGACCGTCTAAGTGTGTACAGATACTGATATTATCACCGGCGCCCAGCATATCAAATACCTGCTTAGCTGCGGCATAAGTCAATGTCTGGCTCTCAGCGCCATTCCAGTTCTCGGAAATAACGCCCGTGATCATAAACAAATACCTATCAGGATCCGCTACCAGAGAAGCCAGATAGTGCTGGTCAAGAGGGAATTTGTTCACATCGTCAAACTTCATAAAGTTATCGTTGAACCAGCCTCTCTCACCGTCAGCCTGCAGAGAACCCAAGGTCTCGTTACCGGTATTGTACCAGTTGCTGCTGCCGCCAAGCTCAGACAGGTCATAATAATTACCTTCTGTCCTATAGCGGTACATAGCATGTCCGCCATAACCGGAACAGGATGGTGCTACCACCTTAATACGGTCGTCATATGCGCCCGCTACAGCAGTAGTCTTGCCCAGACGGGATACACCTGACAGGATATTGTTGTCCGTATTGATGTTCAGCTCAGCTGCTGCGCCACCATACAAGGCATCCAGAATCTTGCTGGCACCCCAGCCCCATGCAACCAGCTTACCGCTCTGCTCTTCCCAACTGTCTCCGTAAGGGTGTATGGTATAGAAGGTACCTTCTCTCTTACTGTCATCAGAAGTGATTGCCAAATAATCATAGGTGATTGCCGCATAACCTCTGCTTGCCGCATAGTACGCATTGTTAGAAGCTGACACGCCTCCCCACAAACTCATTGCGATTTCCGTAAATACCGGATAACCATTTTCATCAGGAGCTTCTACGGTAGGCAAGGTCACAATAGTATTAAAGGAAGCTTCTCTTCCTTTATAACTGATATTGATTTTCATGTTGCCCTGTCTTACGGTAATGTCCTCTTTAGAACCGTCCGGCATGGTTACCGACTGTGATTTTTCGCTCATCTGCCCTAATTCGTAGGTCACAACCTCATCCTCGGTATCAGGCTTTGCACCGTACATATAATACTCATACAGCTGCATGATTTCTTCCGCACGCTGATCCCAGTTATCGGCTGTCACTTTAGTACCGTCCTTCATGGTGAAAATATCCGGAATCGTGGAATCTGCCACCATATCATAAGGACTCTGGAAACCGCTTCCGTCATCCAGTCCGTTGATAGCTTTCTTAATAGCATCATAAGCTTCGTCAAGCTGTTCCTGAGTATAGCTTCCACCGTTCAGCAATGCCTCTGCACTTGCTATCGCTGCCTGTAAAACTGCTGCACTCTCCTCAGTATAAACACTGAGGTTAATCTTCTTAGCGTCCTCAAGATAGCTCATTAAGCTATAAGGAAATGCGCCTGACTGATCGCCGGCATTTTTACCGTTCAATACCAGTTTGCCCAACAGGCTGGGATTCTGATATGCATTCCCCTCTTTATCAAACAGATTGATTGTACCCTGACGGCTTGCGCCTGTAGCCGCATTAACCTGTGCATCAAACCCAAGCTCCATGCCGTTTGCAGGAGTAATTTGGTCAAAGCGCAGACAGGCTTCCACTATATACCCCTTTTCCGTTGCAGGCTCTTCCTCCTCAGACCCAGTGTTTCCGGACACCGTATCTCCGGATACCGTATTCGCAAGCTCCATAACCTCTGTCTCTTCCACGGACACCGGGCGCTCAAAGGTCTTTGTAGCCGTGTACCAACGTCCGCTGTCGCCATTGTCAGCACTCCTGTCATTAGTGAAGTCTACACGATAATGCACATCGTCATCCTTATAAGTGGTCGCCCGATCATACAGCTCGTCCAAAAATACCTCTACGGAATCGTGCTCGTAAGCATTACCGGAAGCATTGCTGAGATTATCATCCAACACCTCGGCATATACATACAATGCATTGTCATCCCATAAAAGTCTCACGGTCGCCTGTGCATCCTCTCTGACACTCGGCTGTTCTAAGGCGTATGCAGGAGCCTTATTCCACACCTCGTCCATCTCACCGTCAACAAACGGCGTGCCAAACATGGCAGTCACCGAATCAGGTGCTTCCGCAGCGACAGCAGTTAATGCCGAAACGGGCAGACCATTTACCGTCATCGCCGCAGCAATCAGTACGGATGCTCTTTTCTTCCATTTTCCATACTTCATTTTGCTTTTTCCTCCCTAAGATAAAATATTGATTGCTAAATTCTTCTGCTCTTTCCTCTCCTATCCTTCTCCTTCTCCTTCCTTTGCCTTGCGCTTTTAAACGCCCGCTCCTCTAATAGTTTACTATGCAACTCCGATGTATCTTAGTTTATTTATATAAATTAAGTCATCGTATATCTTTAAGTATATCAGCCCAAACCTTTAGTTCTAATCATTTATTGCTTCGTTCTGCTCATTTATTGCTATTTTATGCATTTCGTCTAATTAACATTAATATGTAATCGTTTACATTTGTTATTTTGCACATTGAAAATATATGCTTATTGTATATTTATGTCATTTTACACTAATATCACATACTTTTTTGTTATATTTACCATATTTTCCAAAAGTTTTTAACTCTGCTGTATCTATTTGCACTCACCAGTATTTATCACTTTAAATCGCTAAATTCCCTTGCATGATTTATGAAGTTATACTATAATGATAACGATTTATACAGAAAGGAATTGCCCCTACGGGCATGGTGAATACAATGAGTTTTGAATTCATTAAAAAGCTGCCTACTCCGGCAGAGATCAAAGAAGAATATCCTCTTCCCCCACAGTTAGCAAAGATCAAGGAAGCTCGTGATGCTGAAATAAGCGAAGTCATCACCGGCAAAAGCAATAAATTTTTGGTTATCATCGGACCCTGTTCTGCGGACAATGAGGATTCCGTGTGCGACTATGTCAATCGTCTTGCAAAGGTAAACGAAAAGGTAAAGGATAAATTGATTCTGATTCCCA
>WFLY01000164.1 GCA_009177215.1 Bacillota bacterium | reverse complement strand
CACCTGATGAATACGAAAAGAGGTATCTGAAGAAATTAAAAGATTTGGAGAGACCAGCAGGATAACATAACAGATGTTATAGAGAAAAGTTCACGTTTAACNTGTACTTTTTCTTGACACAGTACCACNCTGCATTGTGTAAGGTTTCAGCACGCCCGGCTGTGCCCCTCCTTCCAGTTCCAGCACCTTTATGATCTGGCGTACACTCCGCCCCGCCGGACGCAGGCCTTCAANCCCTTCCTNCCGGTATCCCTTTTCATAACGGTACAGCGCCCTTTTGGATATGCCGTTTTTCTCAGCAGTTTCCCCGCGCATCTGCTGTCTTTTTCCCTCATCCAGATCCGGATCCGGCAGCGGCGCTATCATCCGGTACCTTTTCAGCGCCTCCTCATCCTGCCATTTCTTCACTTCTTTTTTCTCCATCTGCATGGCCCTCCTTTCAATAAAGAGCATACACGGAAAAAAAGAGGACAGCGAACAAAAGCAGGTGCATCAAAAGGCGGGCTCTGGATTCGGCTCTATCCGCCCGCCGCTGTTATATATGGCCCTGGCTGCAGCCTTAAGCCAGCCCGGGCTTATCCGTTCCTTTAGTTTTTCCAGTAAAGAATACCCTGATTTCAGGAACTTTTCATCAAAACCCAGGAAACGGTACGCCGCCAGCCTGATCTGCCCTTCCATGTTTTTTTCATTCATGCCTTTAGCCCTCCCAAAGGCATTGCCTACCATCTCCAATGCTTCATGGTTCCTTCACAGGGATAATCCTCCGTTTCNGTATCTTCNTCGCTGACNACNCCATCNNCCACNTCCNCGATCANNCCTGCATCATANTGCTTATAAGGNCANATACAGTCNGGCAGTTCNTTATGNAGCCTCCNGCATNTNNCATTGCNNCATTTCAGGCGCCTGATCAGGTACCATTCCTTNNCNCCTCCCGCANTTNTATGCACGCGGCGNCTGCTGTNCCTNTATTTAAGNGGNCTTCCACAGCATGGGCAGATNCCTTCTTCTTTACTGTTAATTAAAAATATCTTCTTCCTTCTTGTATTCCACTTCATATCTTGATATAATAACCATGTTTTTAATGATGGTTTCAGGACACGGTTCTCTGCTAAAGACAGGTGTTCTGGAACTTTTTCCTTTCTCTGTTCTCATGTCATTATATCGGTTAATTCTGTGACAGGCAACGCAGTTCCAGTTCATTTTTTGTTATCACTCACACGCCTGCTTTTGCAGCCATATGATCTACCTTGTTTCTTTTCAGATGTTTCCACAGAACATCAAAAGCCCGCAAACATTGATGTTTACGGGCTTTCCCAAGTGCCATCCCTTTGGCACTTTACTCCCCGAGTAGGGCTCGAACCTACAACAACTCGGTTAACAGCCGAGTGCTCTACCATTGAGCTATCGAGGAATATTTCCAATTAAATACAGTATAATGGCTTTAATTTCCAATGTCAAGAATTTTTCTCTATTGCCTCCCAAAGTCCGTTTAAATAGGTCGCTCCCAGCGCTCTGTCGTACAGCCCGTAGCCCGGTCTTCCGGTCTCGCCCCAAATCATCCTGCCATGGTCGGGGCGAATATATCCCTGAAAGCCATTGTCATATAAAGCCTTCATGATGGCATACATATCAAGGCTTCCGCAGGAGGACAAATGCGCCCTCTCCTCAAAGCCGTTAGGCAGAACCGCCACATTTCTCATATGCACAAAGTGGATTCTCCCCATAGCCGCATATTTTGCCGCCATCCTTACCACATTGTTTTTGCAGGAGCATCCAAGGGAACCTGTACAAAGGGTAATACCGTTGTTGGGAACGTCCACCAGCTTTAAGAAACGGTCCAGATTGTTCTCGTCGGTAATAATTCTGGGCAGACCGAAAATACTCCAGCAGGGGTCATCCTCATGGATTGCCATGTTTACATTATATTCCACGGCGGCAGGAATGATTCTCTTCAAAAAATATTTCAGGTTTTCCCAGAGCTTTTCCTCCGTCATGCTCTGGTACTGGGCGACAATATTTTTAAGCTCCTCTCTGGAATAGCTTGCATCCCAGCCCGGCAGCGTCAAATCGCTGTCACTCTCCAAGGGATTTACCTTCTCCACCTGTTCCTTGTAGTACACAAGGGTTGTGGAGCCGTCCGGCAGCACATGATCGGTCTGAGTTCTCGTCCAGTCAAGTACGGGCATGAAGTTATAGCAGATGCATCTGGCTCCCGCCTCCGCCACTCTTTTGATATTCTCGCAGTAATTGGCAATATAACGGTCCCGAGATCCCTTTCCCAACTTGATATCTTCATGCACAGGAATACTTTCAATCACCTCAAAATGCAAGCCTGCCTGCTCCACCTGCCTCTTTAACTCGGCAATGCTCTCCCTGCTCCAGACCTCTCCCACAGGCACGTCATACACAGCCGTAACTATGGAATGCATTCCCGGTATCTGCGCAATATTTTTCAGGCTCACTTTATCCTCTTCCCCGTACCAGCGAAATGATAGCTTCACACTAATCCTCCATGCTGCCAACAACCCGCGAATTTGGGCATCAGCACAATATTTGCAAAACAAACAAGTTCGTTTGTCTCCCAGACAAAATTCTTTTCCAAGTCACCGCATGTTCCTTCAAAGCCATATTTCACCTTCTAAGCGGCAAGGCATTTACGGAACAACACGATGATATTATTGCACAGGAGAGCAAATTTATACCTAAAAACTTAACTTTATCCAAATCTACTCAAACACGCTCTCATTTTCCACACTCATGACCGTTCCCATAAAAATGGGCTGTCTCGTCTCACAGTCAATAAGCATATAGACAAACGGGCGATTCAAATATACAGTCTTTACCCCTATGGGTATTTCAAAGGCAGCATCCTGACTCATTTCCACCGCAGTAGCGGCTCCCGCTTTCGTTCCGCTCTCATCTATGCATATATAGGTCTTATGCAGCACACGACTGATAAACAGCTCTGCATCCTCATAGGTACCCAGACCGGAAAAATCCGCGGTTTTTCTGTCAAATACTGCCGTCATGCCCATTTTTTTCAAAATCTCGCTCATTTCAACACCATAATCACTCTCAAACTTAGGAATAGCTGCATTTACCTGAACCTGACTTGCATTTTTCAATATATTTGACAGCTTTTCTCCAGTAAGCGTTTCCACATACTCCCTAACCGACACTCCCTCATCAGGCAGCAGTGCTGCAAAGACATATTTGCCGTCCTTATAATATTTCAAAAAGCCCTGTGCCTTGTCGTCCTGCAAATACTGCTGCTCTGTAGAGTACATAAGCTCCACATCCTGAGTAATTTTGTCTTCCGTGGTAAAACTTCCTTCACGAATCTGATGCTCCTTATAAACCGTCTGCCACTCTGCTTCAAAGGCTATGGCATTCACAAGATACATGACCGCCTCTTCCGGTATATTGTCCAGAATCTCTTCAATCATGCCATCCGTATTTTGACCGACCCACTCATTAATATCTTTAAGTGTAGAACCGTCAAAGGATGCCTTGTACACCTCCGAGCCGTAATTATTGGGCATTTGTCCGTAAGAAATCCTGCTCCACAGTAAATTTTTTGTCATCCTTAAACCAGATGGAATTGGCAAGGGAAAGCTTGTATTTCTCATCCGCAGGAAGTCTTTTTATATAGGTGTTAAGACAGACGTTCAAATCTGAAGTCTTTAACCCCAACACCTCCTCCATCTGAGAAAGAGTTTCTCCTTTAGCTCCATTGGCAGTTATTGCCAACGCATAGAGTACGGATACAGGGGAAATTAATGTATTTTCTTTGTCCTGTAAGCTCTGCCAAAACAGCCTCACCGCAAAATCCGTGACTGCCACCTCTTCCTCCTCCGTAATCTCTCTGCTGCCGCCAGCCGTGCCGCTCTCCGCTACACCAGCCTCTGCGTTATCCGTTCCCTTACCTGCAATCCCGTCATATGAAAGCATTGTTGTACCCCCTGACATTCTGCCTCCTGTCTCTACGGAACTTCTATTTCCGGCGGCATTCTCTGTCTCCTCCCCCAAAGGCTTCACCCCTTGGGCAGGCTTTCCGCAGCCCCACAGGGATAACGACATAGTTAATGAAATCGCCAGGCATAATGTCACTGCCATTATATTCTTTTTCATCAAATTACTCCTTCCTCTCTCCAACTTTTCAGTAATATAGACTTACCGGAGCGCACACAACAAAATAGATTTCCACCTTGCTCCCTCTTGAAAATATAGACGGGAAAAAACAGGAAATGTTTCACACAAAAAAAGAGCCCTGAAAACAGGACTCCTTAAACACTCTATATTGTTATTTTAATCATCCTTCAATCTGCTGCGCCACCAGCTGCTCCGCACCATAGAGCTTCCGCAGGGCGGGCTTTTCGATTTTGCCTGTGGCATTTCTGGGAACCTCCGCAAAAATGATACGCTTGGGGCGCTTATAACGGGGAAGTTCCTTGCAAAATTCCTCAATCTCCTCCTCCGTACAAGTCATACCCTCCTTTACGGAAATAATGGCTCCTGTGATCTCACCCAGACGCTTGTCCGGCAAACCGATGACAGCCACGTCCTTCACCTTATCAAAGGCGCTTAAGAAATTCTCAATCTGCACGGGGTAAATATTCTCTCCACCGCTGACAATCACATCCTTCTTACGGTCCACCAGAAAATAAAAACCGTCCTCATCCTGCATTGCCATATCACCCGTATAAAGCCAGCCATCCTTCAGTGTCTCTTCCGTTGCCTTCGGGTCATTGTAATAACAGCTCATCACACCCGGTCCCTTGACACAAAGCTCGCCAACATCTCCCTTGAGAACCTCGGCTCCGTTTTCATCCACAATTTTACATTTCCATCGGTAACCGGGTATTCCGATGGCTCCCACCTTGTGAATATTCTCAACACCCAAATGCACACAGCCAGGTCCCGTAGATTCCGACAATCCGTAATTGGTATCGTACAAATGATGGGGGAAATACTCCTTCCAATGCTTGATCAGAGAGGGCGGAACCGGCTGCGCGCCGATATGCATCAAACGCCATTGCCCTAAATCATAATCCTCAAGCTTCAAATCCCCTCTGTCCAGCGCATCCAGAATATCCTGCGCCCAGGGAACCAACAGCCATACTATGGTACAATGCTCCTTGGAAACCGTATCCAGTATAATCTCCGGGGTGGTTCCCTTTAACAGAACCGCCTTGCTTCCTGCACAAAGGCTGCCCATCCAGTGGAATTTAGCGCCCGTGTGATAGAGCGGGGGAATACATAAAAAGACATCGTCTCTGCCAGTCAAATGATGCTTCTGCTCCATCTGTGCCGCCTGCATCAGGCTCTCATGATTATGTAAAATAGCCTTGGGGAAACCTGTCGTACCCGAGGAAAAATAGATTGCCGCATCATCCTCATCCTCCAGACGCACCAAGGGCGCCTGACTGGAGCAGTCCGCCACCAGCTCTCTGTAGCTCTCCGCGAAAGTAGGGCAGCCGTCACCCACATAAATCAGCAGGCGTCCCTTGCTTAACCGCTCTTCAATGGACTCGATACGTCCGATAAATTCCGGTCCGAAAAACAATACATGAACCTCTGCCAAATCCGCGCAATACTGAATCTCATCGGCTGCAAACCGGAAATTAAAAGGTACCGCAATGGCACCCGTTTTCAAAATGCCAAAATAAATAGGCAGCCATTCCAGACAGTTAAACATCAGTATCGCAACCCTGTCTCCCTTCTGAATACCGCGGGATAACAGCATATTCGCCACACGGTTCGCCTTTTCATCGAATATACTCCATGTAATCTCTCTTCTATAAGGAATATTGGAGGTGGGCTGCACCAAATCATATTCCTTCCAAGTGCTTTTCCTTGTATCCTGCATGGTCGGATTCAATTCCACCAATGCAACTTCCTCTCCGTAAAGCTTATGATTACGCTCCAATAAATCTGTAACCGGCATAATATGGCTCCTTTTCTGAAGCTTTGCTTCATCACGTTGAATTTTGACACTTTAGCGTTTTTACTTGTTAAAGTGCTTATTCTAAAATACCATATTTAATGCCAAAAGTCAATGGTGCAACCGACTGTGGCTAACCCCGCAAGACAATCATATTACCAAAAATATAATTAAAATGAAATAATTGATTGAAAAGCCGCTTTCGCTTCTCCTTTTTCATTAAAAAGCAGCGGCCAATCTTTTCTGCCTTCTACCGGGAAATCATCCTTCCACGTATACCTGTCTGTGACGCCCCAGATAGTTACCCCTTCAATAACACTCTTGTATTCTCTAAATATTTCAAAAGACTTCTGATAAAACTCAGCCTGTTTCTCTAACATTTCTGTCGTCGGACGCTGCAAACTATTATTTCTATCATCGAATCCAAACAGGGATACATCCATTTCGGTTATCTGAACCTTTATCCCCAATTCTGCATATTTTTCAATCACTGTTTTTAATGCTTCCGGTTTATGAAAAACTATATCATAGTGCCCTTGTATTCCAACACCGTGGATGGGTACATCACGACTAAGCAGCCCTTTGATCAAAGAATATATTTTCTCTCCCTTCTCCCCAATCTCTGCATTATAATCATTGTAATAAAGCTTTATATTAGGATTCGCCTCATGCGCAAAAATAAATGCCTTTTCTATGAATTCTTCTCCAATCGTTTCCAGCCATTTTGAGGATCTGTAAAACGTATTATCGTCTGATATTGCTTCATTGACTACATCCCAACAATATATGCTGTTTCCAAAATGCTTAACAACTATATTAATATATTCTTGCAATCTGCCTAAAACAATATCCTTTGATACCTTCTCTCCCTTATCATTCGTAAAAAACCATTCCGGAGCATGATCATGCCATACCAAAACATGCCCTCTTACCAGCATATTATTGTTTGTTCCGAAATCAACCAATTTATCGGCTTCTTCAAANNTAAAAATATNCTTTNCAGGATGTAATGCACTTAACTTCAACTCATTTTNCAGCGTTATACTATTAANGTGTTTCGTAATCNACTCACTGNCTTGCTTTACCAGTTCATCATTTACTATCGTTCNTNTCGGANAATNCTCCTNGTATACTTCACATAACGATGGTACTTTATTGTTCATTTTTTCATATCCTCCTATATTATTTTGTAAGACCGGTAAATACACTTCTACCACTATTAAATCCTTATGTATTTTTATTCTCAGTCTCTCTATCAACGTTAAGCCTTATCCAGTCATCTTCAAATATATCAACTGTTCTACCGTCTTTTCGCCAAATTTCCGGTGCAATAACTATCTTGTTCGGATTTTGGGATAAATGCTGCGCCCACCAGCTAAAGGTACTATTGGAAATAATAAAATGTTTGCAATGACTCATCATCCTCAGCTTTTCCCAAGTAGGATCCTTTCCCGTTTCATAATATACCGTTCCCGGAAATTGCATATTTTCTTTTACCCATTCTATATCATCCGAAAAAATAAAAAACACTATGTCCTTTAACATTTGCTGTATTTTTTCCACCGCATCATAAAAATACTTCTCGTCACATATGTATATATTATTAATTTCTCTTTCACTTAAGAAGTCCCCTCTTCTGATTGATACACACACAGACTCAGTATTGTCCATTAATTCATATAGCAGGGCGTTTTCCTCAACTCTACCGTACTTGGGTACCAATTCCTGCTGAATGACAGAGTCAACGTCAGAAAAGTATTTGGATGATTCAAAATATCCAATCAAAATTTTATCCTTCACAAATCTGAACGGTTNCTTAAAATCATAAAATCCGTCAAATAAATAGAAAATTCCAAGCCTGTTTAACATGTTTTCAATACGCAGTAAATATCTATGTATTTCAATATCATTCATTTTAGAAAATTTACGTTTGAGAAATTTTATGATTGCCTTTTGATAANATGAATATTGACTTAGCTGNTAATCTTTATACGGATAAAGCGCGTAATCTTCCAGCTTATTAACCCAGCCTTGGTCTGCCAGATTTCTTCCTATTACTTGGTCAAAATTAATAGCTAATTCATCACAAAATTTAATAGCCATTTTCCTTGCAAATGCGTATTGAAATAATTGATTTCCTATTCTCTCTCGTATCTCTAAATAAACCATTGTCCTCTACCCACTTTTAATAACAATTTCGTTCTTTACTATTGTATTTTATAACAAACAGGTACTTCTGTTCTCTAACTAACAATATAACTGCCTTATCCACCCGAACCGGCTGAATATTCCAATTTCTCAATCAGCTTACACAGAACCTTATATTCCGTCTCTTTAATATGCTTCAACTTATCAATCATCCTTTCTGTAATTCTCTTTGTATATATGACATTATGTTTTACTGCCATATTAACTACTATAGTNAAATNAATATNTATTNTTTCATATNNTTCAATAAANTCATTCANAGATAAGCTTTCATGTTCTAAAAATTTTAATCTCTCAATCATTATTTTTTTATGATCCTTCAGCAAATAGTAAAATTTTACATCAATCTGTNCATCACCTATNGTCAAAAGGTTTTTGCATAAAANATCATAATAATCCATTCCNCAAGTAACAAGAACCTTTCCACTATANTTATATCCCTTCCAATANTCAGGAACNTAACTATTAACATACTGCTTTAACCAAAATATTATGTTATTTACATTGTACCCATAGTCACATTCTGTATTTATTTTATATGAATATATAAAATGATTTATATATGTGGATCCTTTCTTTACATCTTCATCATTGTATGCTTCCCTGAATTCGTCATAGGAACACTCAAAAAATATATATTTGCCCGNNCTGGCGGCAAAATCCGCACAATACAATATCTTTTTTTCATTGACATACCCTGCGACCAATATATCATGAGTTCTGTCAAAGTAACTGTTACTTAAATATTTATGGTTAACCATCATATGTACAAAAAAATCATTTTCAATAACATCCTCAATATAGTCAATTATATCAACATATTTTTTGTCTACTAAATTCTCATGATTTTTTTGCGTTACAACCCATTTACATAATTCTAACGCCTTTATTTCATACGGCATTGGAAAATAGAAATCTCCCCAACTATTCTNNTNCAGATTATTATCTATATAAATTTGAATATAATNACTAAAAATCCACCCCCTCGTCTTAGGCTCCGCTCCTAAAATAGTCAATAAATATGCATGATGTGTATACGTTGTTATAATCGGATACTGCTTTTCTAATATTTTTTTCATAACTTAATCCTCATTTCTGCGCTCATTTTGCCAATAACCCGCAAATTNGATTAGTTTACAANTTTCAATTTTCACCANCTGATTACTTATCNAATTACCTGATAAACATCTTNACTGAACANCTCCAGAAATTGGTCNAAATACCGTTGCTCAAAAGAACAAAACGAATTTTCTAAATTTCTGACCTGTACGGCAGGACAAATACCCGACAAGCAATTGCCGCTGAAATAACAGGTTTTACACTTTTCCATTTCCCGTTTTGCATTACAAACCCACAATGCCTCCTTGTTATCATCGCCACAAATGATACCTTTGTTTTCCAGTTTTCCGACTTTATTGCAATCCTCCACAAAATTACCGGTACATTTATACCGGGTTCCGTCAGAGCCGATTATAAAGTAATTGAGCTTATTTGCATAACAAACACAAGATTCGGAATCCAGTCTCCCATAGTGTACATAATAGTTAAATTTATATGGCGACTTCTTTAACTTTTCAAGGGCGCCTATATACATATCTTGAACAATAATTTCATCCTTTATTTCAGAAACTCTCTCCCCACCCCAATCGGAAACTTGGTGCATATAGATTGAAAATCTTGGGTCATCTTGGCATATATGATGCAAAATCTCCATATACTCATCAAAATTTTCATAAATGCTTTTAGAGAGGTTCACTCTTATTGTAATATGCAGAAATTTGTTTCTATTATGTAAGCGAATATTTATCAAATTATCAACTATTTTAT
>WFLY01000008.1 GCA_009177215.1 Bacillota bacterium | reverse complement strand
AATTGTGCATATCCGCGGAAAGAATCTCAATGTGGAAAAGGCAAGTATAGACAAGGTTCTTGCGAATGCCGAGATTAAGACTATGCTCAATGCCTTTGGCTGTAGTTTTTCCGAGGGTTACGGCAATGATTTTGATATTTCCAAGCTGCGCTATGACAAAATTATCATTATGGCGGATGCAGATGTGGACGGCGCCCATATTTCCACCCTGCTCTTGACATTGTTTTACCGTTTTATGCCGGAGCTTATCTTTGAGGGGCATGTCTATATTGCCATGCCGCCCCTGTACAAGGCAATGCCTGCCAAGGGAGCGGAGGAGTATCTCTATGATGACAAGGCATTGGAAAAATATCGAAAAACCCACAAGGGTTCTTTTACTTTGCAGCGATATAAGGGTCTGGGTGAAATGGATGCCGAGCAGCTTTGGGAAACTACCCTTGACCCTGACGCAAGACTGCTAAAGAAGGTTGAGATTGAGGATGCCCGCATGGCTTCCGAGGTCACGGAAATGCTTATGGGTACTGAGGTTCCGCCCCGCAAGGCGTTTATTTACGACCATGCGACGGACGCGGAGCTTGATGTATAAGCAAATATTTGGAAAAGGAATGAAATGCTCCAACAGGGCAGGATAAAGAGGACACATGGACGACAGAANTATCAGGACCGAATATNCGGAGGAAATGCAAAAATCTTATATTGACTATGCAANGAGTGTTATCATCGCCAGAGCCTTACCGNACGTNCGGGACGGCTTAAAGCCTGTTCAACGAAGAACTCTGTACGATATGTATGAGCTGGGCATCCGCTATGACANACCCTACCGTANAAGCGCCCGTATCGTGGGGGACACCATGGGTAAATATCACCCGCACGGCGANAGCTCTATTTATGATGCGCTGGTTGTAATGAGTCAGGATTTCAAGAAAGGTCTGCCTTTGATAGACGGTCACGGTAACTTTGGCAATATTGAGGGCGACGGCGCCGCTGCAATGCGTTATACAGAGGCGAGATTACAGCGTATTACCCAAGAGGCATTTCTTGCGGATCTGGACAAGGATGTGGTGGACTTTATCCCCAATTTTGACGAGACGGAAAAGGAGCCCTCCGTGCTTCCCGTAAAGATTCCCAATCTTTTGATTAACGGCTCCGAGGGGATTGCCGTAGGTATGGCGACCAGCATACCACCTCATAATTTATCTGAAGTGATTGATGCGTCAAAGGCATATTTGCTGAATGAAAATATTACCACAAAGGAGCTTATGCGTTATGTGAAGGGNCCTGATTTCCCCACAGGCGGCATTGTAATAAACAAGGACGATCTTCTTGGTATTTATGAGACAGGCGNCGGCAAAATTAAGCTTCGCGGTAAGGTTGAATTTGNGAAGGCGAAGGGCGGCANGACGAATGTTGTCATCACCGNAATTCCCTACACCATGATTGGCGCTAATATTTCCAAGTTTTTAATGGACGTGGCGGCATTGTCCGAGACGAAGAAAACACAGGATATTGTGGATATTTCTAACCAATCCTCCAAGGAGGGCATTCGCATTGTGATAGAGCTTCGCAAGGATGCCGACCCTGAGAATTTTGTAAATATGCTTTATAAAAAAACACGCCTTGAGGATACCTTCGGCGTCAATATGCTTGCCATTGCAGACGGCAGACCCGAGACCATGGGCTTAAAGCAGATTATCAAGGCAAGCGTTNACNTNCAGTTNCAGGTGGCAACCAGNANATNCACTANCCTGCTGGCAAAGGNGCTTGAGAAAAAGGNGATTCAGGAGGGGCTGATTAAGGCATGTAATGTCATCGACCTGATCATTGAAATCCTGCGGGGTTCCAAGGACAGGGCAATGGCAAAGGCATGTCTGGTTGAGGGTAAAATTGACGGTATTAAGTTTCGTTCCAAGGAATCTAAAATTATGGCCACCCAGCTTGCCTTTTCGGAAAAGCAGGCAAACGCCATTTTGGAAATGCGTTTATATAAGCTGATTGGTCTGGAGATTGAAGCTCTGATTAATGAGCATGAGGAGACCATGGCTAATATTTACCGTTATGAGGATATTTTGGATAAACGCGATTCCATGGCACAGGTTATCATTAATGAGCTTGAGGGTTTTAAGAAGACATACGGTAAAAAGCGCAAGACCGTTATAGAGAACGGACAGGAGGCAGTTTATAAGGAGAAGGAATTGGAGGAGATGGAGGTTGTCTTTTTGATGGATCGCTTCGGTTATGCCAAGACGATTGAGCTTGCCACCTATGAGCGCAATAAAGAGGCTGCCGATGCCGAGAACAAATATATTTTTACCTGCAAAAATACCGGCAGGATTTGCCTCTTTACCAATACCGGTCAGTTGCACACCATTAAGGTTTTGGATTTGCCTTTCGGTAAATTCCGCGATAAAGGCATTCCCATAGACAATGTGAGCAATTTCAGCTCCGAGAGGGAGGAGCTTGTATATATCACCTCACAGTCCGAACTGAATCTCTGTCAGGTTATCTTTGTGACCGCACAATCCATGATGAAAATTGTGGACGGGGGAGAATTTGATGTGGCTAAGCGCACCGTTGCAGCTACCAAGCTTGGCGACGGCGACAGTGTGGTGAGCGTAGCTTCCCTGCGGGAACAGCGAAATATTGTTCTGCAATCCAAAGATGGTTATTTCCTGCGTTTCCCCATAGAGGAAATTCCCGAGAAGAAAAAAGGCGCTATCGGCGTCAGAGGCATGAAGCTTGGAGAAAAGGACAGCATTGAGAATGTATACTACACCCAGAATGCGGTAGAAGCAACGATTGAGTATAAAAATAAAAAGCTGGTTTTGAACAATTTAAAGCCTGGCAGGCGAGACAGCAAAGGCACCAAGGTACGAGTTTAGATTTTGTCTGGTCTTAATTATGATAGCTGCTTTGGCGGCGGAATGAGAGGAAAGCATGAGAGTAATAGCAGGAACGGCACGCAGTCTTCCCTTGAAGACTCCCGACGGCATGGACACCAGACCTACAACCGATAGGATAAAGGAAACCCTATTTAATATGCTTCAGACCTATATCCCCGGCTGCATTTTCGTTGATATGTTCAGTGGCAGCGGAGGTATCGGCATAGAGGCATTAAGCCGCGGCGCCCAAAAAGCATATTTTATTGAGAATGCCCCTAAGGCAATTTCCTGTATTGAACAAAATCTGTCATTTACGAAATTCACGGACCGTGCTATAGTATTAAAGCAGGATGCGCTTGCGGGATTGAACAGTATTTATGAAAAGCATGTAGATGTGATTTTTATGGATCCTCCCTATAATGAGGAGTATGATAAACGGATTTTAAGTCTTTTGCGCAATATGAAATATGTGTCAGAGGACACACTGATTATTATTGAAGCAGCCTTGCGCACCGACTTTTCTTATCTTGAAGAATACGGCTACTCCCTTTATAAGGAGAAAAAATATAAGACCAACAAACATATGTTCCTTTACAAAACCCCCATGTAATCGGAGACATCACCATGTATGAAAGCATTGGTGTTTGTTTAAATTTTTACGGCGCGTTTTTTGGCGCAGATGGAGCGAGTATATGAAAAGAGNAGTATACCCCGGCAGCTTTGATNCCGTAACCTTCGGACATTTGGATATNATCAAGCGTGNCGCCGAAATTTTCGACGAATTAACTGTCAGCGTTCTCAACAATAAGGAAAAGACACCGTTGTTTTCTGTGGAGGAACGTGTTAATATACTAAGAGAGGCTACAAAGAATNTTCCCAATGTACAGGTGGACAGCTTTAGCGGTCTTTTAATTAATTATGCCGCCGAGAACGATTTACATATTGCGGTCAGAGGCTTGCGTGCCATTACGGATTTTGAATATGAACTGCAAATTGCCCAGACCAACAAAAAGCTGTCGGAGGGTAGGCTTGACACCGTCTTTTTAACTACCAGCTTGGAATATGCCTATTTAAGTTCCTCCAGTGTAAAGGAAATTGCCAGCTTTGGCGGTGATATTAGTCAATGCGTGCCTGATTTTGTTGCCAAGCTGATTTACGAGAAGTATAATTTAAAGCATCTAACGTAAGGAGATTTCTAAATGAGTAGCAGAATTGAGCAATTAATCGATGAGATAGAAGAATATATCGAGAGTTGTAAGCCCAAGTTCATGTCCAATACAGAAATTATTGTAAACAAGGACGAGATTGATGAGCTTTTACGNGAGCTACGCATGAAAACTCCCNATGAAATCAAGCGTTATCAGAAGNTTATCAGCAACAAGGAAGCAATTTTGGAGGATGCACGCACCAAGGCCGAGGCTTTGATCAACGAGGCTACCGTGCATACCAACCAGCTGATCAATGAGCATGAAATTATGCAGCAGGCATATGCACAGGCAAACGAGGTTGTGACCATGGCAAGCCGTCAGGCGCAGGAGATTTTAGACAACGCTACCATGGAAGCAAATAATCTGCGTGCCGCCGCCATGCAGTATATGGACGATATGCTGGCTCATTTGGAAAACATCATTGTTTCTTCAACACAGTCTGCGGTCAGCAATTATGACAATTTAATCGGTTCCCTTAANNACTNCAGGGNTATTATCCANTCCAACCGCAANGAGCTTCANCCGGNTGAGGACATAGAGGTAACTGNTTNNGANGNTGATGTCANCAGNCACTGACAAATTAAATATCATTNNATAAGAGAGAGATTAGTAGCAAACCAGTTTTCAGAAGAAAGCTGGTTTGTGTTTCAATAGGGGTTGTGATTCAAATAAAATCTTTTATATTTAATATTAAAAAACAGCATATTTTACGGAACAGATTATTGATGCTTCTATGTGGTACGCTTTTAACCTCATGGTTTATATCGGATATTCCTGTTTTGGCGGCGCCGCGGGTACAACCCTTAGACGAAAAGGTTGTGATTGTCATTGATCCCGGTCACGGCGGGGAAAATGAAGGAACCATTGAAAACGGTTTTCAGGAAAAAGCCATGACTATGAAGACTGCTCAGGCGATGTATGGCGAGCTTAGCCTTTATGACAATGTAGAGGTTTATATGACCCGCACGGAGGATGTTGATTTAAGCCTTGAGGAACGGGCGAAGTTTGCCGCTTCGGTAAATGCGGATTTCCTGTTCAGCATACATTACAATGCCTCGGTGAACCATAATTTATTCGGTACGGAGGTTTGGATATCTGCAGAGCTTCCTTATCATGCTTACGGCTATCAGTTCGGCTATGAGCATTTGCTTACCATGCAGGATATGGGGCTTTTTTTAAGAGGTGTAAAGACAAGGCTGAATGACAGGGGTACCGATTACTATGGCATTATCAGGGAGTCGGTGGCACTTTCCATACCGGCGGTAATCATTGAGCACTGCCATGTGGACGAGGACAGAGATGTTTCCTTTTGTGATGACGAGGAAGATTTGATTGCGTTCGGAAAAGCAGACGCACTTTCCGTGGCTAAATATTTCGGGCTGAAAAGCTCTATTTTAGGCGTAGATTACAGTGAAGATGCCCTGAATCTTGCCGAGACAGACGAAAAGGGCAGAATACGGAGCACCTTAAGAGATGAGACGTCTCCTGATGTATGCATGATTGAGCTTCTGGGAACTGAGGCGGACACCGGCATGGTTTCCTTGCAGGTGACGGCAACAGATTATGACACTCCGTTGCTTTACTATGATTATAGTATCGACAGGGGGCTGACCTACAGTGCCTTGCAGCCATGGCCTAAAAGCAATGCCTTGGAGGGAACCTATCAGGATACCTTTACGTTAGATATACAGATTCCTTCGGGAACACAGGCAAATGTCATTGTGCGTGCCTATAACCTTTTTGATGCCTGCACGGAAAGCGAACCTCTGCCCATCCAGCAGATTTTCCGTTACGGTGAGGATNAGCAGGCTGTAANTAACAGCAGNATTACCNNTAATGACAACGCTTCCGGTAGTACCTCGGATAGAGAAAAAGAAGAAAAAAAACTCCCCGGTACTCAAACCTTTCTTCCCGCAAATGCAGGTGTAAAAGAAAATGAGTCCGACGAGTTAAGCTTTTTGAGTTTTTTAAAAATTTGTCTTATTATTGTAATCATTCTGTTTATTATTATATTGGTTTCCCAAAGCGNCAGCTATCACAGGCGTANAAAGAGACGCCATCAGCGCATAAAGGATTCAGGGANGAAAAACAGCCAGCCCAGATAGAAAGCTGCCGTCAGCAGCATTAGGACTATTTTATGTAATGTATAGCTGCATATGGATAGGGATGTATCTTTAATGCAGCTGTAGGTCTGGGCAATACAGGAGAAGCCGCCGAAGGGTAAAAGCAGAAGCGTATACAGCGGAAGCCTTTGTTTCAGCATACTGATGCCGCCTGTGATCTCAAATAGCGGCGCCAGCAAAACGGCTGGGCTGTCATTTAGGATGTGGGGCAGTATATTCAGGAGATTAAACAAAATCATATAGCCCCCCAGACTCAAAATACTTTGTACGGCTCCCTGAATTGCATCGTCAATCTCATACAGAAGACTGTATGAACCTGTAGAGGTTAGTTTATTATCGACGGCGCTTAGGTTCCTGCTTGCGGCAGTCAATTCCTTTCCCTTGGCTGCTTTATGCTTCTTTTCCGTACCGATATTTTTAAAAAGGCTACCATCTAACGTCCGGGCTGACAGATCGCGAAAAAGGCTGTAACGTAGGAGTAATCCGTACAAAAGCGGTATGCCGTACATGCCAAACACATAGGGTAGCACCAGCCGTCTATGCAATAACGGAAGCACAAAGCTGCAAAAATAAACCGGACCGATATTGTTGCAGAAGGCGAGAAGATATTCAGCCTCCCGCTTGTTTATCATTTGTCTGGAATACAGGTCGTACACTGTTTTTGCCCCCATGGGAAAGCCGCACAAAAAGCCCATGATCATGGCATAACACACATTTTTGGAAACCCGGAATATTGGGCGTACCATAGGGTACAGCACGGTGGAAAAGCTTTCCGTCAAGTGCAGACGCACCATAATACCGGAAATAATCATAAACGGAACCAGCGCCGGTATCATTTTTGTATACCAAAGCTCCAAACCGTTAAATGCATAGTAGAGACTTATCTGAGAATGTGTTAAAATACAAATTGTAAGTATCAGAAAAAATAAAGTATAAAGGATTTTTATAGATANTCGTTTCANTTCTTGANCATGCTTTTCTTTTGACTAATATATGANGTTGGCTTAATTTTCATGCGTTTGGACAAATTTTTATGTGAATTAAATATGGGAAGCCGCAGTCAGGTAAAGGATTATGTCCGCAAAGGGCTTGTGACCGTGAATTCACTGCCGGCGGCTGGACCTGAGCAGAAGATTGATGAGCTAAGGGACAAGATTGCCTTTCGGGGAAAAGAGCTTTGCTATCAGCCCTTTGTTTATTACACGTTGAACAAACCGGCAGGCGTAGTAAGCGCCACCCGGGANAATACCTGNAAAACAGTGCTGGATTTAATCGTNGCGNACAGACGCNGAGNCTTATTTCCCGTGGGGCGTTTGGATAAGGACACNGNAGGACTGCNATTGCTCACCAATGACGGAGAGCTGGCGCACGCCATGCTTTCTCCAAAAAGACATGTGGACAAGACCTATCTGGCAGGGATTGAAAAGCCGCTTGCTCCCGAATATGTGGCGGCTTTGGAGCAGGGTGTGGATATCGGAGAGGAAAAGCCGACCCTGCCGGCAAGGGTGGAAATTCTTTCCGAGAGTCATATCACCATTACCATACATGAGGGAAAATTTCATCAGGTAAAGCGGATGCTCCAGGCGGTGGACAACAGGGTGCTGTCTTTAAAGCGCCTTTCCTTTGGTCCGCTTTCTTTGGACGAAAGGCTTTCCCCCGGAGCATACAGGGAATTAACGGAACAAGAGGTGGCATTATTATATGAATATAGATAACANNGGTATCATAGATAAAGGTTGTATCATNGATNAANNATNTATCATAGATAAANAGAATATCATAGATAAAGAGAATATCATAGATAAAGGATATATCATAGATAAAAGCAGAATGCTTCAGGATAAAAAAGCGGTCATTTTTGATTTGGACGGTTCTCTTGTGGACTCCATGTGGATGTGGCGGGAGATTGATATTGAATATTTGGGCAGATTCGGCATTCCTCTGCCGGAGGATTTACAATCCAGAATCGAGGGTATGAGCTTTAGTGAGACGGCAGAGTATTTTAAAAAGCATTTTCCGATACCGGATTCCATTGAACAGATGAAAAAGGACTGGAACCGGATGGCATGGGATAAATATATGAACGAGGTACCCCTTAAGCCGGGAATACCCGAATTTTTGGAGGAATGCCGAAGACGGGATATCAAGCTGGGGATTGCTACCAGCAATTCAAGGGAATTAGTGGAAAATGTCGCAAAGGTACATAAGCTGAGGGATTACTTTTCCTGTATCATGACAGGCTGCGACGTCAACAGAGGAAAGCCCGCCCCTGATATTTATCTTGCCGTGGCAAGTAAGCTTTCGGTTTTACCGGAGCAATGTCTTGTATTTGAGGATATTATTCCCGGGATACAGGCGGGGAAGAATGCCGGAATGGAAGTCTGCGCAGTGGAGGATGAATACTCCGTTTCATGCAGGGAGGCTAAAATGAAATTATCGGATTATTATATTGAAGATTTTTACGGATTCGGAAGCGAGGGTTAATTATTTTGTGCAACGGATTTTTACCTGTTTCCAGAGAAGAGATGTCAGTCCTTGGAATGGAACAGCTTGATTTTGTATATGTTATAGGTGATGCCTATGTGGACCATCCTTCCTTCGGTCATGCCATTATCAGCCGAGTTTTGGAGGCGCATGGCTATAGTGTGGGAATCATTTCCCAGCCCGATTGGAAAGATGACAATAGTGTCACTGTTTTGGGGAAGCCCCGCCTTGCCTTTCTTGTTTCAGCAGGCAACATGGACAGCTGCGTAAATCATTATTCCGTCTCCAAAAAGCGCCGTACCGCAGATGCCTATACACCCGGCGGCAAAATGGGGATGCGCCCCGACCACGCCACGGTCGTCTATGGCAATCTGATTCGTAAGGCATATCGTGACACCCCCATTATTATCGGCGGTATCGAGGCAAGCCTTCGAAGAATGGCTCACTACGATTATTGGACGGACAGCTTTAAACGCTCCGTTCTCTTGGACAGTCAGGCGGATTTGATTTCCTACGGAATGGGAGAAAAGTCCATTGTGGAAATTGCGGATGCCTTAAACAGCGGTATCAAGGCAAGGGATATTTCCTTTATCCCCGGAACGGTTTATAAGACAAAGGATATTTCCGGCATTTTTGAGGGCATTACGCTTCCTTCCTATGAAGAAATGAAGGCGGACAAGAAAAAGTATGCCGAAAGCTTTTTCGTTCAGTATCAAAATACGGATTTTTGTACCGGAAAACCGTTGATAGAGCCTTATCCGGGGGATGTTTATGTGGTGCAGAACCCGCCGCAGCCGCCCCTGACAACGCAGGAAATGGACACCGTGTATGACCTGCCCTACATGCGCACCTATCATCCCTCCTACGAGAAAATGGGAGGGGTTCCCGCCATTGCGGAAATCAAATTTTCCCTGATCAGCAACAGAGGGTGCTTCGGGGGCTGCAGCTTCTGCGCCCTTACCTTCCATCAGGGCAGAACCATTCAGGTGCGAAGCCACGAATCCATTTTAAAGGAGGCGGAGCTTT
>WFLY01000041.1 GCA_009177215.1 Bacillota bacterium | reverse complement strand
CCTCGTGCGCCCAATCGGCAAGCTCCTTCATATGACCCGCCACATCCTTGCAGCTTTCGTCCACCTGATTGATGGATTCCGACTGCAAATCGATGCTTGAGCTGCTGCTTTCCATAATGGTGCTGATCTGTCTGATATTACTGTTGATTACAGCCATCTTTCCTGCCGTGACTTCCAGACTTACCTTGATGTTCTCCGCCTCCGCCTTTGTCTGGGAAACAGTGCCGATAAATTCCTCCTTCAGCTTTTGTATCAGATATTCTATCTCTGCAACCTCACTGCCAAAGGACTCACAGTTATCGGCTCCGATAACGTCCTCCCTCACAAAGGTCTTCATCTTTTCCATGGGCTTGAACATATTCTTGATCGCTATGGACAAAATCACTGCGGACGGCACCAACAGGGCAATGCCCACTGCTGTAAACAGGAAAATATTCCTTCCCACCTCCGCCTTCACCTGCATGGTGGATTGAAGCACACCTATCTTCCAGCCTGTCTCCTGTACGTCTGCAACGCACACAAAGCGCTCCACGCCGTCATAATCCTTTATGACTTCCACCCCCTGAATACCCACATAAGTGTCTACAACCCTGCTGCCCTCCTCCGTGGGAAGGTATTCCGGATTGGCATGGGTGATTATACTGTCATCCTCCGCCAGCAAAAAGCCGTAGCTTGCATCTCCGATGTTGATATTGTCGGTGATATCCACCAGCTGGTTCACAACGATATCCGCGGCAAGCATTCCCTCCACACCGCCTGCTTTAATGGGTATTACAATAGAAATAACCGTCTGATTGGAGGTCAGGTCCGTGTACGGCTCAGTATAAATCATGTGACCTGCACTCTTTGCCGCCTTGTACCAGTCTCTTTCTCTGGCATCCACATCTGCAGGTTCATCGCCGATTGCACTGATAAATTTTCCGTTGGAATCCAGCGCCACATAATAGTCCAAAATAATGTCGCTGTTTTTCACATAATATGCATTCAATATATCCGCGATAACGTCATGCTGCGAACTGTTCTCCGACTCCAAAGCCGTCTTTATGCCGTCAATGATAACGCTCTCATTTTTCAGCCATGAGTTCAGCTGTTCCGCATAAGCCTGCGCCTCCTGCATCATCTGCGTTTTCACTCCGTCCGTAAGCTGCCTTTGCATCAAACGACTGCTGAACACCTGCATAACCGCCACAATGACCAAAATGCACAGTATCACCAGAAAAATAATATTTGCCCTAATTGTACGTTTGCTCTTCATTGGTAATCCTCCTGTGTGATAAACTCCTCGAAACGTTTCTCAAACTGCTCATAGAAATCTCTCTTTGTATCATACTCCGCCACATAAAAGCTCTGTAAAAGCCCCATATTTATCTCTTTGCAAAGTTCCTCATTTTTCTTTACAAGCTCCTCTAAATCGTTTAGCAGATAATGCCATTTTATCAGGAACTTCCGATAATCGGCTTGCCTTTCCACATCAATCCATTTACTGATTTTTACCTTGGTATGTATCTTGCTGTCGCATTCTTTCGTCTGCAAAAAATAACGGAAATCACCGTTTTCATATATGCGCCCTAACGGAAAAATGCGGCAAATTCCCGGACGATAGGCATGGATACCACAACGCCCCTCATCAGTTAAAAAGCTGCAGCGCTCCTCTCTGCCTTCCATGCACAGATGAGGCAGGATAATACCGTCCACCACCCCAAGGGCGATATGCTTCTCCAAAAGCCGTGAAAAGTCCATGTCAAGCCCGCGGCAAAGCCTGAATATATCAGCAGGGTCCAGAATTATGGAGTCTCCCATACACTGACAACATGCCGAACAACCNNTACAGTCATTACAGCCCACCTTTGCCATATCATTCTCAGTATACAGCCGTCCATCGGAAATTTCNTTNAAATCAATGCTTCTTCTCATGATAGCCTCCATTTTACAAGCAATCTATNAGTAGTATACAGCTATTGTTTCTCTATTATTGTATCTCATTTTATTCCTCTGTGCCACAGCAAATTTTGTACAAAATCAGTACAATTTTGTGCTTACTCCAAAAAATGCTTTTTGTATTGGTGGTTTATCATATATTTTGTGTCTCAAACGGTAAAAAAAGAAGCTGCCGCCTCATGATTATAATCACTAAAGTGGTAGCCCTTTTATAATGTACCGGTTACTAGCGGAATTTGTTCCCATTGCTTCCCGTACTGTCGGATACTTTATAGTGCTACTGTCAAATAACAAATTTTACAACTAATTAGAATTTTCCTCCTCTGCCACCATGCTTCGTACCGGAAAATGATAAATCTTTTTCTTTCGTCAATTTTTTCTCCCCGATAAAGCTCAATTTTATTTCAAAATATTAAAAATACCCCTGCAGAACTAAAGCCTGCAGGGGTACTCTCTATCAGTTAAATTTTCTATTTTGCAGCTAATTCTGTCTTTAACTTCTCGGTAAGCGCAGGTACAATCTTGTTCAAATCTCCCACAAGACCGTAATCCGCTACATCAAAGATAGGCGCCGTCTCATCCTTATTGATTGCAATGATGATATCGGACTCTTCCATACCTGCCAAATGCTGAATTGCACCGGAGATACCGATTGCAAAGTATACGTTAGGGCGAACGGTTTTACCGGTCTGACCTACCTGTAAATCCTTAGGCTTCCAGCCTGCGTCTACAACTGCACGGGAGCAGCTTACGGTTGCGCCCAGTACCTCTGCAAGATCCTCCAGCAATTTGAAGTTTTCGGCATTACCCACACCACGGCCACCGGAAACAAGAATCTTTGCATCCATGATATCTACGGTATCTGATACAGCCTTTACAACCTCAAGGATTTCTACATACTTATTGTCAGGAGTAAATCCGGGATTGAACTCTTCAATGTTAGCCTTTGCACCTGCTACTCTCTCACGCTTCTGCATAACGCCGGGGCGCACGGTTGCCATCTGAGGACGGAAATCAGGACATGCAATGGTTGCAATAGTATTTCCGCCGAATGCAGGACGGGTCATGAGCAGCTGATTGTGCTTCTGCTCCTTGCCCGGCACAGGATTAATAGGGAAATCACCAATCTCAAGCTGCGTACAGTCTGCCGTCAGACCTGTGTGGATTCTGGCGGAAACACGGGGACCTAAGTCACGACCGATTGCGGTTGCTCCCACAAGGAAAATCTCCGGCTTATACTTGTTGATTACGGATGCCAACGCATGTGCATAAGGCTCGGTTCTGTACTCCTTTAATTCAGGGTCGTCCACAACGATAACCTTATCTGCGCCATACTCTGCAAGCTCGTCTGCCAAGCCCTTAACGTCGCTACCCACCAATACAGCAGTTACCTCCGTGCCTAAATCAGCCGCAAGGTCTTTACCTTTACCAATCAATTCAAAGGCAATACTATTAATGCAATTGTCTACCTGCTGCGCGAAGACATATACGCCCTTATATTCTTCTAAACTCATTGTTTTTCCTCCAAATTATTTCTTATAGATATTCGCCGGTCTTATTAGATAACGTGCTTCTCTTTTAATTTGCCGATAATATAATCAACTGATTCTGTCGGGTCGAGAGTAACCTTCTCACCGGCGCCCTTTCTAACCTTATCGGAAGCNNTTGCAATCTNGGTNGGTGAACCNTTNANACCNAAGTTAGNNTCNTCNACNTCTNNCAGATNNGCNCTGCCCCATNNGGTAATCTCNNNGCTGNNATGCATCNAAGATTCCGCCGGGNGTCATATAACGAGGCTCNTTNAATTCNGNAAGNGCNGTNANNAGACAAGGCATNTTAGCCTTTAATACATGATATCTGTCATCATACTGACGNTCAACAATAACNCTGTCGCCGTCAATCTTAATATCCTGTGCGTAAGAAATAACAGGAATGTTCAAATGCTCGGAAATCTGAGGGCCAACCTGTGCGGTGTCACCATCGATAGCCTGACGTCCGGTAATAATGAGGTCATACTCAAGATTACGGATAGCGCCCGCAAGAGTCTGGGAGGTTGCCCAGGTATCTGCACCGCCGAGAACTCTGTCAGTTACAAGGATACCCTTGTCAGCGCCCATAGCAATTGCCTCACGGAGAACATCCTCAGCCTTGGGAAGACCCATGGTGATAACAGTAACCTCTGCGCCATACTGATCCTTTAATCTAAGCGCAGCTTCCAAGCCTGCTTTGTCGTCAGGGTTCATAATTGTCATCATAGCAGCTCTGTCCAGAGTACCGTCGGGATTAAATTTAACGCCGCCCTTGGTATCGGGAACCTGCTTAACACAAACAACGATTTTCATTGTATTTCCACTCCTTATTTTCTATAGATTTTGTAGGTCTTCGTAAGCCGAAGCCTCGAAAACCTTCGATAATTACCATTCTCTGCAATTATCTGCCCTTATTTAAGCAATGCCGCAGAAATTACCATTCTCTGGACTTCACGAGTGAAGTCCTACTGTAGTAATCTGCTCTTACTTAAGTAGGTTCGCGGAGATTACCATTCTCTGGACTTCACTTGTGCCCTCGTAAATCTCGGTAATCTTAGCATCGCGCATCATACGCTCTACTTCATACTCTCTGGTATAGCCATAACCGCCGTGAAGCTGAACTGCCTTAGTGGTAACTTCCATAGCCATTTCTGCAGCATACAGCTTAGCCATTGCTGCCTCAACATTGTAAGAGGTCTTATGATCCTTGGTGTACTGGTCCTTGGTACATGCAGCCTTATAAACCATATACTGTGCAGCCTGTGCCTTTGTTGCCATATCAGCCAGCTGGAACTGCGTATTCTGGAATGCACCNATAGCACGTCCGAACTGCTTTCTTTCCTTAACATAATCAATCGTTCTCTCAAGAGCGCCCTCACCGATACCAAGTGCCTGAGCTGCAATTCCGATACGTCCGCCGTCAAGAGTATGCATAGCGATACCAAATCCCTTGCCCTGCTGTCCAAGTATATTTTCCTTAGGAATACGGCAGTCCGTAAAGATTAACTCATAGGTAGAAGAACCGCGGATACCCATCTTCTTCTCCTTGNTACCGAAGGTAAATCCGGGAGTTCCCTTCTCTACGATAAACGCGGATATCTCTTTGATCATCTTACCGCGCTTCTCAACTACGCCTGTTACGGCAAAAATTACATATACATCGGCTTCCTTACCATTGGTAATGAAAATCTTGGAGCCGTTCAGTACCCACTCGTCTCCGTCCAATACAGCCTTGGTCTGCTGACCCTGTGCATCTGTACCCGCACCCGGCTCGGTCAAGCCAAATGCGCCTAACTTCTTACCACTTGCCAAGTCGGGCAGATATTTCTGCTTCTGCTCTTCCGTACCATAAGTAAGAATAGGGTCACAGCAAAGTGATGTATGTGCCGAAACGATAACGCCTGTAGTTCCGCAAACCTTGGAAAGCTCCTCAACACAGATAGCGTAGGTCAGAATATCACAGCCCTGTCCGCCGTACTCTTTGGGAATGGGAATACCTAAAAAGCCTGCCTTAGCCATCTTCTCAACGGTTGCGCGAGGGAATTCTTCTGTCTCGTCAACCTCAACTGCCAACGGCTTTACTTCTTTTTCAGCGAACTCTCTGANAAGAGTACGCGCCATTTCATGTTCTTTTTTCAAAGTGAAATCCATGATAATATTTCCTCCATATATAATTAAATAGTTTACATAATCTCTTATCACTTAAAACACAAGTAAGTGTGCTTCAGCAAAGCAGTTCCAGCACGCCAGCCGGCTCAAACATAACAGTTTAACCATTCCATCCACAAATGCAAGAATACACATCATCGTCAAAAGCCTTACGCCTTTGCGGATGCAATTCCGCATAGTCAAACTGCTGCATCCGGACTACTTAGAATAATCGTAGNAGCCCTTGCCTGTCTTTTNACCAAGCTTGCCTGCACGAACCATCTTTCTAAGAAGGGGATGAGGACGATATTTAGNNTCGCCGGTCTCATTCTGAAGCNCTTCCATAATAGCAAGTACAATATCAAGACCTACCAAGTCACCTAACGCTAACGGTCCCATAGGATGAGAAGCGCCAAGCTTCATTGCTTCGTCAATATCGGCAACGCTTGCAATACCGTCTGCATAGATACCGATTGCTTCATTAATCATAGGAATCAAAATTCTGTTTACTANNANGCCGGNAGCTNCCTTAACNTCAACAGGAGTTTTANCGATTTCCGAAGNAATGCCCTTAATCTTCTCAANCAGCNCCACAGGGGTATTCTCGCCTGCAATAACCTCAACCAGCTTCATTCTGTCAGCAGGATTGAAGAAGTGCATACCAATCATAGGTCTGTCCAGACCTGCGCCAATCTCAGTGATGGAAAGGGAGGATGTGTTGGTTGCAAAAATACAGTCAGGCTTTACAATATCCTGTAACTCCTTGAAAGTAGTTTTCTTAATCTGCATATTCTCAGGTGCAACCTCAATAACAAGATCACAATCCGTACAAATGTCCTTCAGACCGGTAACAATCTTAGCTGCAATAGCGTCAGCCTTTTCCTGACTGATTTTCTCCTTGCCTACTAAGAAATTCAGATTCTTTAAAATTCTTGCCTTGCCGCCGTCAGCAAACTCCTGCTTAATATCACATAAGCAAACCTCATAACCTTCAGTCATTGCAAAAGCCTGTGCAATCCCGGCACCCATAGTACCTGCACCAATAATACCTACTTTCATTGAAAGTTCCTCCTTAATATTTAATATATTTTGATTGCTTATTACTCGAATTAAAACCGCATATAATAAAATACTTTATTAAATTACTTTAGATTATTTATTTAAGAAAGCTTCTACCTTTCTCTTCTCTAAAAAAGCAGCCATGCCTTCCTTCTGGTCATAGCTCTCAAAACAATCACCGAAAAGCTTCTCCTCGATTACGATTGCAGCGTCCATATCCACATCAAGACCCTCGTTGATTGCTTTCTTGCAGTTGCGCACGGCAATAGGCGCATTTTTCGCAATGCCTGCCGCCATCTTCTCTGCTGCGGGAAGCAGCTCCTCCTGAGTGTAGACGGCATTTACAAGACCAATCCTGTAAGCCTCGTCAGCCTTAATATTGCGTGCGGTGTAAATCATCTGCTTTGCCATACCTGCGCCTACCAAACGCGCAAGCCTCTGGGTTCCGCCGAAGCCGGGAGTAATACCTAAGCCCACCTCAGGCTGACCGAATACAGCGTTGTCGGAACAGATTCTAATATCGCAGCTCATGGAAATCTCACAGCCGCCGCCAAGTGCAAAGCCGTTTACGGCTGCAATTACAGGGATGGGGAAGGTCTCCAGCTTGCGGAATACATCATTGCCCTTTTTACCGAAGGCTTCACCCTCTGCCTTAGTCAGAGTGCTCATCTCTCCGATATCCGCGCCGGCAACAAAGGACTTTTGTCCTGCTCCTGTCAAAATCAACGCTCTCACCTCGTCGAGGTTCACTGCGTCAAGAGTCTTGTCTAATTCTTCCAAAACGGTGGAATTCAATGCGTTCAGTGCTTTCTCACGATTGATGGTAATAATTGCATAATTACCCTTTTGTTCATACAAAATATACTCCATGGTTATCCTCCATACTATATAATAGCGGGTTCCTCGCCATGCAGCAAGGCACAACGCATCTTCGATGCGTGGATATTGACCCTCGCGGCAGTTGACAAACGGATATGCAGGCATATCCGTTTGTCTCGTTACCCGTGGTAATATACTTTCTACTTTCGCCTTTTTTCACATGGCTAATTGCCTGCGTGAGCTTAGTCTTCGATTTTAACGATTGTGGAGCAGCCCATGCCGCCGCCGATACACAGGGTTGCAAGACCGGTCTTAGCACCCTTTGCCTGCATCTCGTGAAGCAGAGTAACCAGAATACGGCAGCCTGATGCGCCTACGGGATGTCCTAATGCAATAGCACCGCCGTTAGGATTCAGCTGCTTATCTACATCAATACCCAAATCCTTGCCCACTGCAACGGACTGAGCGGCAAATGCCTCGTTTGCCTCAATAATATCAAAATCTTCAATCTTCATGCCTGTCTTATCCATTACCTTCTTGGTGGAAGCTACAGGACCGATACCCATTACCTCAGGACGAACACCTGCAAGTGCGCCCGCAACAAAGGTAGCCATAGGCTTAACGCCAAGCTCCTTAGCCTTCTCCTCGCTCATCACAACGATTGCTGCCGCACCGTCGTTGATACCGGAAGCGTTACCTGCGGTAACAAATCCGTCGGGATTGATGGAGCGAAGCTTTGCAAGTCCTTCAATAGTAGAGCCTGCGCGAGGTCCTTCGTCCACCTTAAACTCTACCATTTCCTTTTTCTTTTTAACCATAACAGGTACGATCTCCGCATCAAATGCACCGGATTTCTGAGCTGCCTCAGCCTTCTGCTGACTCTTGAGTGCAAACTCATCCAGTTCTTCACGGGTAAGGCCCCACTCACGACAGATATTGTCCGCGGTAGTGATCATATNATAATCATTAAANGCATCCCAGAGTGCATCCTTGNTCATGGTATCTACCAAAGTACCGTTATTCATTCTATANCCGNAACGAGCCNGAGGAATTGNANAAGNAGCCATGGACATATTCTCCATACCGCCCGCCACTACAATATCGGCATCCCCAGCCATAATCATCTGGGCCGCCTGATTTACACAGTTAAGTCCGGAACCGCATACTACGTTCATGGTAACTGCAGGTACTTCAATGGGAAGACCTGCCTTGATGGATGCCTGACGAGCAACGTTCTGACCCTGACCTGCCTNAATAACACAGCCCATATAANCCTGNNCANCCNNCTCAGGTGCANCGCCTGCCCTGTTCAATGCTTCCTTGATTACGATAGCGCCAAGCTCTGCTGCGGGAGTAGTGCTGAGTGAACCGCCCATTGTACCGATTGCGGTACGGCAAGCGCCTGCCAATACAACTTTCTTTGCCATTTGTTTTTCCTCCAATTTTATTATTGCGTTGTGATTGTTATTTTTTTGTCATTGCAACTATTCACATTTTAACATAGGGCACTTTCTTTTGCAACGACTTTTGACAAATTACCGGGTGGGTTTATTTTTCTCCACCTCAGGGTCCCTGATATTGGTTGTGCGGATCCATTCCTTTGTTCCCTCCACTTTTTCCGTCGGCTGCGTATGCTTTGCCAAAAATCTGGTGAGCGGATATACGTCAATCCAAATTTCACTGTCGCATTCCTTCTGTGACTCGTCAAAAATAAGCTGCAGCCCCCAATGCAGATGTGTCACCTCGATATTATTCACATTCTCCGTGGTGCTGTAGCCCGTATGACCCATGTAACCGATCACGTCTCCGGCGGTGACAATACTGCCCTCCTCCAGATTCTCGGCAAAAGGGTAATTCTGCCGAAGATGCGCATAGTAATAGTAGCGCTTACCGTCAAAGCTGCGGATTCCCACCCTCCANCCCCCGTACTGGTTCCAGCCAANCGCCTCCACATAGCCGGACTCCACGGCAATAATAGGCACTCCCACANGCCCCATCATGTCATGACCCAAATGACGCCTCTTATAGCCGTAGCTTCTGCCCGNTCCGAAGTCGTCATNATGCGTGTNTTCAAANCCNCTTGCCAGCNGGAAATACCCTTTTAAGCCATAGACAGTCTTGTACTCTTTANGACCGCTCTCGTCCTCAATTTNCGCCTCATACTCTCCTACCAGCCCTCCCAGCGCCGCAGTATAAGCTTCATAATAATAATCATAATATTTCATATCCTTTGTCAGCTCTTCTATCGTTGTTTCCCCCTCCGATATCTTCTCTGCCGTATCCACCAAAATCTCAAGTGCCTTTTTGTCAAAATCAGCTCCTGTCCTTGCCGCCGTATAGGCAAGTAATTCTATCCAATGTACCTCATGCTCCGTTCCGTGAGTATCCACATCCCAGTCATACGCCTTACACAATGCCTCATAAGAAACCGTAAAATCTACCCACTTTATGTAATCTCCCGTTGCCGTACCTGCAGTCATCCCTATCGGTTCCCGTTTTTGCAGGACAACTGCCGCAAGTACCGTGACCGACACAATACCCACCAAAACAAGCTTTTTCATCCTATGTAAATATGAATTCGCTCTTCTATTATTATTAATTGCCAAATCATTTACCTGCCGTTTTCCTTTTCTTTTATGAAAGCATATGAAAAAAGAGTGTGCAGTATCACTCTGCACACTCTTAAAATCTTAGTAACAATTCAGCCAATTCATAAGCTATCTGATTTTACTTCTTTACTATTCTACATATGGACTCTGTGAGCTATGTACGGCGAAACCTTTTACATTTCCGGCTCAATCAAACCGTAAGTATCGCCCTTTCTCTTGTAAACCACATTTACCTGATCTGTCTCCGCATTGTAGAATACAAAGAAATTGTGACCTAAAAGCTCCATCTGAATACATGCATCCTCCGGATACATGGGCTTAATATCAAACTTCTTGGTACGAACAATCTTAATCTCCTCGTCATCCATATAATCATTCTCTACATACTGCTTGCTGAATGCACCTGAAGCCTGATGTTTATCTACAATCTTGTTCTTATATTTCTTCAGTTGTCTCTCAATGATCTCCTCTACCAAATCAATGGATACATACATATCGTTGCTGACCTGTTCAGAACGAATGATATTTCCCTTTACCGGTATTGTCACTTCAATTTTCTGGCGTTCTTTTTCTACGCTCAGGGTTACATGCACTTCTGTTTCGGGATTGAAATACTTGTCCAGCTTGCCGATTTTTTCCTCCACTGCTGCCTTTAATCCTGGTGTTACGTCAATGTTTCTTCCTACAATAATAAATCTCATGCTTATCATCCCTTTCAGTTCTTTATTGTATAAGCATTATAACATATTATTAAATCGTTTTGCAACAATTTCACTAATTTTTTACTTGTTTTTGACATTCCTACTGTCAATCCAAAAATCGACATTTTTTCTAAAATATTAATTTTTATTAGAACTTCACAAAACATTTGTTCTTAAAATTATTGAAACTTGTCCTCTTTGATTTACATAAAAACATGTGGATAATGTGTATAACTTGGTGTATAAATACCTTTCATCCTATTTTAGGGGTTTTCAAATGTGGATAACTTTCGTTTTATACATTACA
>WFLY01000247.1 GCA_009177215.1 Bacillota bacterium | reverse complement strand
AAAACTATCAGATGTACAGTTTGATTTTTTGGTTAATTATGATTTTAGCTTGATGGATGATATGACTAAAACTATAGTAAGTAATTTTTATTATATGGGTGTCATGATAGATGAATTAAAAATGAAGTTAGTAAAATAATATGGTGAATCATAAGGAGAAACTCTCTGTGGAGAGATTCTTTGGAGAATCATGGCTGTAACAGTCTGCATTGAAACCGGGTTTTCCCGTCACAATATCACTTTAGTCAAATTTAAAATAAATTATCTCTGGTAATGTTTTTCAACCATTTTTCGCTTTTATAGCGTTTGAATACCCAAGGCCATTTTACAAATTCATCCGTACAGAGAAGGAAATAAACCCATAGCACGGGAAGCTTCAGCACGAAAGCGGCAAAGAAACCCAAGGGTACGGCATAGCACCACATATCTATAGTGTCGCAGAACAGCCCGAAGCGACTGTCGCCGCCGGAACGGAAAACGCCTGCGATCAGTGTGGTGTTTACGGCAGTACCCATGATATAGTAGGTGTTGATAAGAAGCATATATTTCAGATAGTGCAAAGCTGTGGCGGTGAGGCTTTCTTTTGCATAGCCGATGACAAAGGGGCTTGCCGCCAACACGATAAGACCGCCGATAATTCCGCTGATAACCGTAAGCTTCATCAGACGGCGGGAGTCTGCTCTTGCTTCCTCCAGATGGTTTTCGCCCAGAACATTTCNCAGCNGAATGGTTCCGGCGCTGGCNATACCGAAGCAAAGTATGGTGCCGAAATTGCGAACCACCACCACAAAGGAGTTGNCGGCAACAGCATCNGTTCCCAGANGACCNATAANCACAGAGTACATGGAAAAGCCAAGCCCNNAGACGATANCATTTCCAAGAGCGNGAAGGGAGAGTCGGACAAAANCCTTAAAAAGAAGCTTATTGCGGACAAAAATAGAACGGAAGTTCAGCTTGATGTCTTTACTCAGCGCAGACACAATCAAGCACCCGATAAGTTCTATCAGCCGGGAAAGTGAGGTGGCTATGGCAACTCCCATGGCGCCAAGCTTTGGTGCACCGAAAAGCCCGAAAATAAAGGTTGCGTTCAAGAAAATGTTTAGAGAAAAGGTAATGATATTCAATATAGTACAAATAGTTACACGACCGATGCTTCTAAGTACCGACAGATATATCTCTATAATGCTCCAGCACAGATAGGCAACGCTCATACAGCGCAGGTAAGAAGCGCCTATGGAGATCAATTCCGCGTCGTTGGTAAACAGGCGCATCATGTACTGAGGGATGGCAAGAGAGAGGGCGGCAAAGGATAAACTTCCTGCAAGTGAGAAACGCAGTGCGATTCCTTCTATTACCTCAATGGCGCGCAAGTCCTTTTTGCCGTAATATTGGGAGCAGAGCATAGTGACACCTGTACCCAGTCCGTAAAATACGGAAAAAAGAATATTTGCATATTGTGAGGCAAGTGATACTGCGGATATGGAAGACTGCCCTACATAATTCAGCATTACTACATCGGCGGAGTTTACCGCAGCGCTCAAAAGATTCTGAATGACGATAGGAAGCACTAAATGAAAAATTTTACGGTAAAATTGACGGCTGTTTGCCGATGTAGCATTTGATTTTACTGTTGTTGTCATGATAAAACTCCTTGTCGGTTAAAATTCTATATATTTTGGAAAATGAATCTGTAATATCACTATAGTTGTCAAATTACCGTTTTAGCAATATTACAATAGCTGTAAATTAATCGTCACGGTAACATTTTGCAGCAGTGGTACAGCAGTGGTACTTTCGCTGATGTTTTTTGCAAATAGTTGTCGGCTTCTGAACAGTTACATTCTATCACAAGTTGCAAGTGAAAGGAATTGTTCTGTAATTTTTTTGCAAATTNTTGATTACGAGAGGAAATNNTTGNGATAGTATAGTGATATTCTGANANATGGAAGAGAGGATAAATGAAGAAAGAATTGATAGAACGTTTGGCGCAGCTCGGCGCCGCAGATAAGGATCAAAGGGAACTGTCGGAGGTAGAATACATAAGCGCTATAGCAGCTCTTTTGAAAGGTCAGGATTTTATGAGGCTTGGGCACGGGATTAACGGTAGCAGATGGGAAATGGTGATGATGACAGTGCGTCGGCTGAAAAAGAATTGCAATGCTTTAGGTATCACCTGTTTTGACAAAGGGTTGGATGGCATAAGAGAGGCGGTGCGCCGACGCAGTGTCAATGATGCCTTGCAGATAATGACCCGGATTACGGCAATAAGGGTACGCCTTATAAATATGATAAATGAAGGAAACGAAGGATGAAATATGTAAAGCCTTATTATTATGATACATTCCGCTGCGCTGCAGACAAATGTCCTGATACCTGCTGTGCGGGTTGGCAGATTATGATAGATGATGATACTCTGGAAAAATATTCGGAGCTTCAAGGCGGCTTCGGCAGCCGGGTAGCGGGTGCGGTGGACTGGGAGGAGGGTTGCTTTTTACAGTATAAGGGTAAGTGTACTCTTTTAAGCCAAAGTAATCTCTGCGATATGGTAATGGAGCTGGGGGAAGAGTATTTGTGCGAGACCTGCAGCCGCTATCCCAGACATATTGAAGAGTTTAAAGGGGTGCGGGAGATGTCGCTTTCCCTTTCCTGTCCGGTGGCGGCAGAAATGATTTTGGGCTGTAAAGAAGGGCTTATGCTTTTACAAGAGGAGGACGAAGGCGAAGAACCGCTGGAAGAGGAGTTTGAGGATTTCGATTGGCTTTTGTTTACTTGGCTGGAGAAAGCACGAAATGTAATTTTTCAAATGGTACAGGGGAACACGGTACAGGGTGAAGGCAGGGGAGATTATAGAATAGGAGCTTACCCAATGGAGCAGCGCATTCATATGGTGCTTAAGCTTGCTGGACAAATGCAGGCTTGTGTTGATGACGGAAGACTTTATGATGTGGACGCACTACTGCGGGAATTTACGGGGCTGTGCAGTGAAGAAATGTCAAAGGAAGCTTCCAAACTGAGTGAGAAGGAAAGATTTCTTAGGCTGCGAGAGGGCTTTGGAGTATTGGTACGATTGGAGAGACTTCGTGACGAATGGGAGGAAGTGCTTACAGGTGCGTGGGATACGCTTTATTCCCATGGGGAGGAACATTATCTGAACATACGTCAGGCATTTTTGCAGGAATATGGAAGCGGCGGAAAGCATTATGAGGAATGGGAACTTTTCTTGAAGAATTTGTTGCTGTTTTTCCTGTATACTTATTTTTGCGGAGCGGTATATGATGATTGGATTTACAGCAAGGCGGCGCTGGCGGTATTTTCTGCTGTTTTTGTGCAGGAATTTGTAATGTTTCGCTTTATATTATCCGATAAAAATATTGATAAGCATGATTGGGTCGAATTGGCATATCGGTACGCCAGAGAGATTGAACATTCAGATAATAACTTGAATATGCTTGAGGAATTGCTGCAGGATTCAAGGCAGGATAAGGAAAGGAATTAAAGGATTGAAAGTTTTAAAGTGGATATTCTATATTATTACCATATTGATTATGGGCGGATGTGTAGCGGTGTTGGTGTGTGCTTTTAATCCATCGCTGACGCAGTCGTTGGCACAGACGCTTTATGGCGCCGGAATAGAAGACTCACAGCCGGGAGAAAGTAATGCAGGTACTGCGGATGGAATAACGGATTCCCTGATTGTGTGGACGGGAGAGGACAACGGAATTGACTGGAATGGGTTGAATGCACTGGGAGACAGCATCTATGTGACACCTTCCAAAGAGCAGATTAATACGCCCTCTCAGGTCAGCGGAAAAAGCGGTTATGAGCAGATACGGGAGGATGCCGAGCAGGTTGAAGAGGAGGAAGGCAGTCTTCTGCAAAATGAGCTGGAGACAGGGGATACCGGTGATAATCTACACTTTGATGCGAAGCTATATCCTTATTATGCCATGCTGACGGAGCCTATGCAAAAGCTGTATAGGCAGATTTATGCCAATGCCACGGAGCTTGTGACATCCTTTTCGCCGGCAGTGACAGTGAATGTAAATCAGCTGAAAAATGTGTTTGAGGCGGTATATAACGATCAACCGGAGCTTTTTTGGCTGGAGACAGGATATTCCTGCAAGTATTTGCGGAACGGTCAGTGTTTGGAAATAACATTGCAGTATAATGAGACAGTAAATAATCTTGAAGCGGCAAAAGGAAGCTTTCAGACAAGGGCGCAGGAGATTCTTGCCGGCGCTGTAAATCTTGGAAGCGATGCGGACAAGGAAAAGTATGTGCATGATATGCTGATGCAGAGTGTGGAATATAATACGAGTGCCGCCATGAACCAAAGCGCTTACAGTGCCTTGGTAAAAGGACAGAGTGTTTGTGCGGGCTATGCCAGAGCTTTCCAGTATCTGCTACAGCAGTTGGGTATTCCCTGCTATTATTGTACGGGCTATTCAGGGGAAGACCATGCGTGGAACATTGTATGTCTGGACAATATTTACTATAATGTGGATGTCACATGGGATGACACCAATCCTTCTACATATGATTATTTTAACAAGACCGATGCGGAGTTTTCTGACACTCATATGCGCAGGGAGTTGTCGGTATATTTGCCTGCGTGTAACGGTAGTGCAGCGGGCGATGTGAACAGTGATTTGCCAAATAGCGGAGAGGGCAGTAACGCGGGAGATAATGGCGCGGAGGATAACGGTTCTCAAAGCTTGATTAATCCGGACCCACAAAAGCCTTTAAGCTGGGTAGGCAGTTTTTCGGGTAGTAATGATGATAATCAGACAGACAGCGAGAAGGAAGAAAATCTTCTAAAGGCGGGAATTACTGAAGAGGAAGTTATGGAAACCATGAAGGAGTATTACGAGGATTGTCTGAAGCAGATTGCGGAAGCGGGAATCGATCTGCAGCAGTTCTCCAATGTAATTCCCGAAAGCCTGTGGAGGGATGTGGAGCTGGCATACAGTAACGAGGGCTATCGCAGAGGCTATGCCGATGAAGCGCTTAAAAAGGTGGGGGCGGAGAATTTTGCCATTCAGCTTCAGGCAGTGCGTCTGGGGGGCGGTTACTATAGGCTGTACCACAATATTTCTATGTGGTAGTTCAAATTTAATAAACTAAACTTGGTGCAAAGAAAAGCAGGCTCTAAGGAACCTGCTTTTCTTACCTCACATTAATATGCCTTTTTATTGCCTCAAAGCTTTCCTTGCTGATGACATGTTCGATGCGGCAGGCATCCTCCACAGCAACTTGTGGGTCAACGCCAAGCTTGGTGAGCCATGAGGAGAGTAGCTCGTGGCGCTCATAAATCATTTCGGCAATTTCTCTGCCGGTAGCGGTGAGAGTGATGAAGCCCTCTTTGGATACGACGATATGTTCATTCTCCCGCAGATTTTTCATGGCAACACTGACGCTTGACTTCTTAAATCCAAGCTCAGCGGCAATGTCCACGGAGCGTACCACAGGGTGCTGCCTGCTTAATATTAAAATAGTCTCTAAATAGTTTTCTGCAGATTCGTTTACCTTCATTTCCATGCTCCCGTTTTATATGATTTTTCACTGACAGTTTTCTAAATATATTTATCAGTATAGCATAATCTTATGTCAGGGGCAAATATATTTTAATGGCGGCTATGATTGATATTTATTATTCTATACGGATTGCCGGAAGTTCGGTCTACCAAATGTGAGTAAGTGCAAGCAGGTTGCGTCTTGACAAAAGAAAAGAGTTAGTTTATACTAACTTATATATAGTTGACAATTTATTTTAAAGATATAAAAGGAGGTCATGGTTCGTGGGAACTGTAATTGTGTTGATATTGCTGGCAGCAGCAATCACACTGGTGATAAGAAGTATGATTCGTGACAAGAAGAATGGAAAGTCACTGCAATGTGGCGGAGATTGTAAGCGTTGCGGAGGGCATTGCTCCCAAGAATAAGTAAGGGGCAGATGCGCAGGTCTACACAGACAAAAGGAAAGAGCGGCGCGAAGCCGCTCCTTCGGATTTAGGGGATGATATATCAAAAGTTAGGGGAATACATTAGTAAAAATATAGCTTACATTGCTTCGTGGAAGGTACGGCTGATAACATCTGCCTGCTGCTCGGGAGTAAGCTTAATAAAGTTTACGGCATATCCGCTGACACGGATTGTCAGTTGGGGATATTTCTCGGGATTTTTCTGTGCATCTAAAAGCATATCTCTGTTTAATACATTAACATTCAAATGATGACCGCCTTTTTCAGCATACCCATCTAAAAGATTCACTAAATTATCTACCTGTGCGTTTCTTGTACTCATATGAAAGCCTCCATTCATTTAAATTATCATTAATAATAGTAATAGTTACTAATTTATATTTATAGATTAGCACGAATTATTTTATTTGTCTATAAAAATTTTTAATTCCCTTGTTCTTTTTTTTATACAATATGCAGGCATATCTTGGACAGGACTTCATATATTGAGAAAAGAGGATATGGAAAGGCAGGTAGAGGATATGTCTGACAGTTTGCTGGGGCTGTTTCCTTTAAAATGGCGGGAATTTTGGCGATATGTGGCAGCAGAGGAGGAGAATTTACAGGAAATTCGTCTGAGGGTTCATCGCCCTATATTAATTATAAGGCAGGGAAAGGAAAGTTATCTGGACGAGAGGGGATGCTTTACGGACAAGCAGGATATAGCGCAAATTTCCAATGAGGAAGATTTGGAAGCGTTTTTGCAGCACATATGTAATTATTCGTTATATGCTTTTGAAGATGAAATAAGGCAGGGATTTATTACTGTGGCAGGTGGACATCGGGTGGGGATTGCAGGACAGGTGGTTTTGGATAAGCCGGGAAGCGTACGAACCATCAAACATATTTCTTATATGAATATCCGAATTGCGCATGAAATAAAAGGTGCGGCGGACGAGGTGTTGTCCGGACTGTACATAAATGGAAGATTGAAAAACACATTGATTATTTCTCCGCCGGGCTGTGGTAAGACAACCTTGCTTCGGGATTTAATCCGGCAGATTTCTGACGGAAACGCATACGGAAAAGGGCTTTGTGTGGGAGTGGTGGATGAGCGTTCGGAAATAGCAGGCTCCTATATGGGAAAGCCGCAGAATGATATGGGTATGCGAACTGATGTTCTGGATGCCTGCCCCAAGGTTTTGGGCATGATGCTTCTATTGCGTTCCATGACGCCTCAGGTCATAGCCATAGACGAGCTGGGAGGCAGGGAGGATATGGAGGCGCTTCATCTTGCCGCTGCCTGCGGAAGCAGAATTATTGCAACAATTCACGGGGAAGGGTTGTCGGATGTGTGCCGCAAATTTGGAGCAGACAATCTGTTAAGGGAGCAGATTTTTGATTGCTTTTTGATTTTGGGCAAGAGAGAGGGAAAATGCAGTATAATGCGTTATTACGGAAAGGAGGAGGCTTATGCTGAGATTGGCGGGAACGATTATGATTGTGGGAGGCTGTCTGGGGCTGGGGATTTGGTACAGGCAGCAGTTGATTCTCAAGGTACAGGTTCTTAAAGATTTACAGCAGATTTTAGAAATGCTGAAAAGTGAAATACGTTACGGAAAGGCAACGCTTCCCGAGTGCTGCAGGCGTATCAGCGAACATATGAAGGAACCTTATCAGAGCAGCTTTATGAAGGTGTTTCATCGAATGCAGGAAAATACAGGGGAAAAATTTGAGGTGATATTCGGAGAGATATTGGAACAGTGCTTTTCCAAGCTCCCCATTGCGGAGACGGATAAGGCGCAGTTTTTGCAATTTGTATCGACTAACAGCTTTACGGAGGAAAAAATGCAGCTTTGCGCCATTGAAAAGAGTGAGGACGACCTGCGCCATAGGGCGGAAGAGCTNGAGAAAGNAAATACNNAGANATGCNGGATAGCGGTGGGCTTAGGAGCAATGAGCGGACNGCNTTNGGTGANTGTATTGCTNTANTNTTGGGNCAGAATGAGAGGAAATATGGGAGTAAGTCTGATTTTTAAAATAGCGGCAGTAGGAATTCTGGTTACCATATTGAGTCAGATATTAAAGCACAGCGGGAGGGAGGAGCATGCCTTTCTTATCAGCCTTGCAGGGCTTGTGCTGGTGCTGACATGGATTGTTCCGTATATCTATGATTTGTTTCAGACCATACAGGCTTTGTTCGCATTGTAGGAGAGAAAAGGGTGAAGGAAATCACTAAGCTCGAAAGTAGCTTTCAACTACTGATTTGAGTGTCCGCCAAAGCGGGCAGATGGGAGCAATAATGTCGGAAATTATTAAGGTAGGGGTGTTCGGAATTGTAGGAGTGGTTTTGGCGCTGCAATTTAAGGGAAACAAACCGGAATACAGCATGTATATAGGATTTGGGTTAAGCATTCTGATTTTCTGCTATGTTCTGCGGCAGGTAGAAGCGGTTATGCAGCAAATTGATACCATTAGAAAATATTTGGGTAATGCGGAAGGGTATCTTTCAATATTGCTTAAAGTAATCGGCATTACCTATATCTGTGAGTTCAGCGCCGGAATCTGTAAGGATGCGGGTTTTGGAGCGGTGGCAGAGCAGATTGAAATTTTGGGAAAACTGTCTGTAATGTTTGCAGGACTGCCCATTTTATTTGCGGTAATAGAGCAGATACAGAGTTTTATGTAATTAGGGATATTTACTCTCGCGGCAGTTGGTTCATTGCTTGCGGGAACAAATGCTCTAAAATGGAGGCTGAGTATGGTTGAATTGGATGGTATTTGGCAGGATTATGGACTGGACAAGTTAGAGGCGGGTATAAATACTCTGNTTCCGGAGAGAAGCTNTTCTCTGTCACAGCTTCTTTCACAGATGTTGTCGGGTGATATTATAGGGGCAATTTTGCAGCTCTTTCAGGGAAGCGCTTCGCATATTTTGTCACAGCTTAGCGGTATGAAAAATGTATTTATTTGGCTTTTGGTGCTGGGAGTTGTCTCTGCTCTGATGACACACTTTATGGAGGTGTTCGACAAACAGCAGATAGCTGATTTAAGCTTTTATTTTATATATTTGTTGTTGTCCGTTATTTTACTGAAATGCTTTTCGCAGGCTGCACAGACCGCTGTGGCGGCAATTGAAAATATTATATTGTTCATTAAGCTTTTACTTCCCACCTACCTGTTAGCTGTGGGAATTGCCACGGGAAGTACTACGGTGGGCGCTTCCTATCAGCTTATGCTTCTGTTGATTTATGGAGTGGAAAGTATTCTGCTGGGAGTAGTGGTGCCGTTGGTGCACAGTTATGTAATGCTTTCCGTGGTAAACGGGATTTGGATTGAGGAAAAGCTGACGCTGCTGATTGAGCTTATGGAAAAATGTATTGGCTGGGTGTTAAAGGCGGCTCTTGGGATAGTGACGGGCATCAGTCTCTTTCAAGCAGTGGTAACTCCCGTGATAGATTCCGTAAAACATTCTACGCTGCAAAAAGCAATTTCGGCAATTCCGGGAATAGGGAATGCGGCAGAGGGGATTATGGAGCTGGTACTCGGTTCTGCAGTGGTGATTAAAAACAGTATCGGCGTTATTTTGCTGATATTATTATTAGTGCTGTGTGCGGCGCCGTTAATTCAGATTTTTATTACGGCGGTACTGTTAAAGGCGGCTGCGGCATTCATAGGAATTGTCAGTGATAAAAGAATTACTGCATGCGCCAATCATACGGGTGAGGCGGGAATGCTTTTGTTTCGCACGGTGGGAGTGGCGATGCTGTTGTTTTTAATTTCCATAGCCCTTGTTGCCGCAGCCACGAACAGGGGAATTTAAATTTGACATGGAGGAATAGAATGTTGTCAGGTTTGTTTCAGGCAATCTGCCAGGTGGGAATTTTTATGATATGCGCTCAGACAATCGTGCATTTTAAGCCTAACGGATCTTATGAAAAGTATTTGAAAATGCTGGTTAGCATTATGCTGTTGATCCAGATATTCCTGCCTATTGCAAAATTGTTTTCGGGAGAGGCGGGTATGGATATTGAGGAGAGGGTGACATGGTTTGAACAAAATCTTGAGGAGGTAACCCGGAAGGCGGTGAAAAGTGCATTTCAATCGGAGGATATGCTGGAAAAAATGACGCTTAAGGAGGTGCAGAGCAAGCTTGAGGAGCAGACGCAGGAACAGGGCGGGGAGGCTGCGGATATGGGAAGTGGGGTTGAAGGTAATGAGTCTGCTGATGTTGATGCTGCGTCTGTTTCAGCGGACTTAGGAAATAAAAATGCGGATTTGAAGGTGGAGAAGATACAGGTAAAGGTGGGGCAGGCAGATGAAGCTGAATGAAGATTTAAAAGAAATGATAAAAAAATGGTTTCGGCGTGATAATCTGATTATTTTGATATTGTCGGGAGTCTTGCTGTTTATCATTGCGCTTCCTACAAAAGAGGCAAATAAGCAGGATACAGGAAAGAGCGGAGTTCAGATTTCGGACATCGGGAGTGAACAGAGTGCTTCCGGCTATAAAGACAGCGGCAGTCAGGGGATTAAGGAGGGCATGGGGCAGCAGGAATATACCGCATATTTAGAAAATAAATTGAAGGCTACCCTGTCCGATATGGCGGGAGTAGGAAAAGTGGAAGTAATGATTACCCTGAAGGCATCGGAGGAACTTGTAGTGGAAAAGGATGAGCCGGTAAACCGCTCTAACACTAACGAGGAGGATGCCGAGGGCGGCAAGCGCATTGTGACCCAGTTAGAATCGGGTGAAAGCACCGTGTACCGTACCGTGGGCAGTGACAGTGAGCCATATGTGATAAAAACTCTTCTCCCGACGGTGGAGGGGGTAGTAGTGGTTGCGGAGGGGGCAGGAAACGGCAGTGTCAACAAAAGTATTACGGAAATTGCGCAGGCATTGTTTGGTGTGGAGGCACACAAAGTAAGGGTTGTAAAAATGGAGGGCAGCAGATAGCATATAACTATTATTTAGCTGATAAATGAAGTAGTAAAAGAGGAAAAGGGAGAGTACCGTGAAAAATTTAATTAAAAAGAATCAGCTTATGATTACCGCACTTGCGATTATGATAGCTATTGCAGGGTATTTGCAGTTTGCGGGAACCAATCTGGAGGAGGAATATCTGACAGCGGGAGACGGAAAACAGGTAGACACAGTAGACTCGGGCGGAGTTATAACGGATAATTATACTGCCAGTGGATTACAGGAAAACTTAAGTCTGGACGGTCTGTTAGATTTGTCAGAAGAGGATTTACTTTCGGAGAATCTCACGGAAATTGAGAGCTTAGACTCGGATGTTAATGTAATCATGGAGAACTATCTGGACGAAGATATGGATATCGACGGAATGGCTCAGGTGGCTGAAGCTACACCCAATGCAGGTGAAATCCCGGGAGAAGCGGTGTTTACATCTGCCCAAGGAGTGGAAATGCTTTCGGATGCGAAGCTGTTGAAGGAACAGACGAGAGCTAAAAATAAGGAAACTCTTTTGGAGATCATCAACAGTGCAGGTTTGACTGACCAGCAAAAACAGGATGCGGTAAACAGCATGGTTCAGATGACAGAGATTGCGGAAAAGGAGACGGCGGCGGAGATTTTGCTTGAGGCAAAGGGCTTTTCCGATGTGGTAGTCAGCATCAACGGCGATGCGGTGGATGTGGTTGTCAATGCTACGGATCTTACGGATGTACAACGCGCGCAGATTGAAGATATTGTTAAAAGAAAAACTGATATAGCGGCAGAAAATATTATTATCAGCACTATGGTACGATAAATACATAATGACACTGAAATACAATCTGCGATTATGGAATCCTTGAAAACTTGTTTCGGGGATTCCTATTTTGCAGGGAAGGAAGATTATTACAAAAGAATGTATGATATAATATAAAAATATGGTATAATGATTCTGCTAACGCAGAATTTAAGTCAGCTAAAGCTGCCTTGTCGCCACTTGCGTGGCGCATTATACGGCAACCCATGGCTTGAAAAGTAAATGCCCCNCTGGGGCGCTTCCTTTTCTGCGCGCATGGTATAATGTCCGCAAAGGGCAGAGCCAAGTGGGCGGATAAACATCTGTCGAGCTTGCTCGGGCAGATGTTTATCCGCCCATTTGGCGAGCGAAGCGAACCCGTAAAACCCAAGGTTTTACGGGTCTCTGCCCGTAGCTTGCGGTAATCATGGCAAAATATAAAAAGTCTGAAATATAAACAGTATGAATAGAAAAAATACGAAAGGGAGCAAACTTCATGAAGAGAGTGTTTTTGATTGTATTGGATAGTTTTGGTATCGGTGAGATGCCGGATGCGGCTGAGTATGGTGATATTGGTGTAAATACTTTGGGAAGCGTGGCGAAGAGTCCTTATTTTCATATGCCCAACATGGCAGAATTGGGGCTGTTTACCATAGACGGAGTGACTGTGGGAAGTAAGGCACAAGGCGCAAAGGCAGCGGTAGCACGAATGACGGAAGCCTCCAAGGGAAAGGATACCACCATAGGGCATTGGGAGATTGCGGGAATTTGTTCGCCAAAGCCGCTGCCCACCTATCCGAACGGTTTTCCTGAGGAGGTTTTGGAGGAGTTTTCAAGACGAACCGGCAGGGGAGTGCTTTGTAATCTGCCTTATTCCGGCACGCAGGTGATTCAGGAGTACGGAGACGCCCACATGAAAACGGGAGATTTGATTGTTTATACTTCTGCCGACAGTGTGTTTCAGATAGCGGCTCATGAGGAGATTGTACTCCTTGGGCAGCTTTATGAATATTGTCATATTGCAAGGGAAATTCTGCAGGGAGAGCATGGTGTGGGAAGAGTGATTGCGCGCCCCTTTATCGGACCCTGTGGGGGATCGTTTACACGGACTTCTCACAGACACGATTATTCTCTGCTGCCTCCGGGGGTCACTATGCTCGACCAGCTTTCCGAAAAGGGGCTTCAGGTGATTGCGGTGGGCAAGATTCAGGATATTTTTGCGGGGAAGGGTATTACCGAGGCAGTTTACACCGGCGGAAACGAAGAGGGGATTAAGCACACTTTGGNGTATCTGGNCAAGGATTNTGAGGGANTTNGCTTTATTAATCTGGTGGACTATGACATGCTTTACGGACACAGGAGGGATGTGGACGGTTATGCCAAGGCGCTTAGTTATTTTGACGNGAAGCTGCCGCAGATTATTAAGAAAATGCGNCCTGAAGACATATTAATGATNACGGCTGACCACNGCTGTGACCCGGCATATCNAAAGACCACGGATCACACCAGAGAGTATACGCCCTTTATTATGTATGGACAGGGTATAATCCCGAAAAATCTGGGAACGAGAAAAACCTTTGCAGATATAGCGGTTACTGTGGTACAATACTTCGGGATTGAACCTGCGTTTGCAGGGGAGAGTATGCTTAGTTGAGCATAAAAAATATATCCATATGGAGGAATAAAAATAGTGAGCAACTATACAGAAGAAATAAACCGTCGCCGCACCTTTGCAATCATATCCCATCCGGATGCAGGGAAAACTACTCTCACGGAGAAATTCCTGCTCTACGGAGGAGCCATTAATCTGGCTGGAAGCGTAAAGGGAAAGGCGACTGCAAGACATGCCGTATCGGACTGGATGGAAATTGAGAAGGAAAGAGGTATTTCCGTAACTTCCTCCGTGCTGCAGTTTGAATATGACGGTTATTGTATTAATATCTTGGACACGCCGGGACATCAGGACTTCTCCGAGGACACCTATCGTACCCTGATGGCGGCGGATTCGGCGGTAATGGTAATTGACGCTTCCAAGGGTGTGGAGGCACAGACCAGAAAGCTTTTTAAAGTCTGCGTAATGCGTAAGATTCCCATTTTTACCTTTATCAACAAACTGGATAGAGATGCTAACGATACCTTTGAGCTTTTGGATGATATCGAGAAGGAGCTGGGAATTGCTACGTGTCCGGTCAATTGGCCCATCGGCTCAGGAAAGGATTTCAAGGGTGTTTATGACAGGGAGAAGAAATGTGTGATCGCCTACTCCGACACCGAGAAAGGCACCAAGGAAGGAACGGCTACGGAGATTCCCATTAAGGACGAAGCGCACTTAAGAGAGGTGATTGGCGAAGAGGCGGCGGACAGGCTTTTGGAGGAAATTGAGCTTTTGGACGGCGCCAGTGCTGAGTTTGATTTGGAAGCAGTGAGAAAGGGTGATTTGACACCGGTTTGTTTTGGTTCTGCACTTACAAATTTCGGTGTGGAAATCTTTTTAAAGCATTTTCTGAATATGACCACCACACCTCTTCCCAGAAAGGCGGATATCGGTGTGATAGAGCCTACGGAAAAGGATTTTAGCGCCTTTGTATTTAAAATTCAGGCAAACATGAACAAGGCGCATAGGGATAGAGTGGCATTTATGCGCATTTGTTCTGGTAAATTTGACGCACAGATGGAGGTGCGCCATGTGCAGGGCAATAAGGTGATGCGTCTGTCACAGCCTCAGCAGATTATGGCGGACGAGCGCAAGATTTTAAGCGAGGCTTATGCGGGAGATATTATCGGTGTGTTCGACCCGGGACTCTTTTCCATTGGAGATACGCTCTGTATGCCTAAGGATAAATTTCAGTATGAGGGGATTCCCACCTTCGCACCGGAGCATTTTGCAAGGGTAAGGCAGGTGGATACCATGAAAAGAAAGCAGTTTGTAAAGGGTGTGGAGCAGATTGCCCAAGAAGGAGCTATTCAGATTTTTCAGGAATTTAACAGCGGACTGGAGGAAATCATTGTGGGCGTTGTGGGCGTGCTGCAGTTTGATGTGCTGAAATATCGGCTTGAAAATGAGTATAATGTGGAAATTCGTCTGGAAAACCTGCCCTATGAGCATATTCGCTGGATTGAAAATAAGGAAGAGGTGGATATTGCCAAGATGACAGGAACCTCAGACATGAAAAAAGTAAAGGATATGAAGGGGAATCCGCTGCTTTTGTTTGTAAATTCTTGGAGCATTGGTATGACTCTGGACCGTAATCCGGGGCTTGTGCTTACGGAGTTTAGCCGAGATTGACAAAAGGGTGTTCTGCTGCGGATGGGGATAATGAATGAAAAAAAATAGGTGTTGGGGAACTAATATTTTATTGCTGTTTCTTGCAGCATTTGTGTTGGTGGGCTGCGCGGATGCTTCTGTTCTTGAGGTGGTTCCCCAGACGGCGGCTGTATCTGTGGAACATGGCGGAAAGAAAGGGCAGCGGAAAAATGCAGGCGCGTTAAATGAACAGAATGAGGAGAGTGAAAAAAACGCTGAAACAGCATCAAAAGAAGAAACCTTTTGCTTTACTATGGAAACGGCTTCAAGTTTTACTTATGACAGGTTGAGTGAGGCTGAGCAGATTTGGTACAAAGATATGGAGAAGCTCATAGGAGTCATGGAGGAGAAGGGAACGCTGTCGGAGCAGGGAATTGCGGCAGGGCTGGATGAGACCGGTATAGACAAGATTTTTCAGTGCCTTCTTAACGACCATCCGGAATTTTTCTATGTGGACGGGTATACCTATACAAAATACACAATGGGGGATATGCTGCTTTCTATTGAATTTGCGGGCAGCTACAGTATGGATATAGACACGGCAAAGCAGAGAAAGGCTATGATAGAGGAGGCTGTAGAACCTATTATTGGGGGAATTTCTGCCGAAGCCTCGGATTACGATAAGGTGAAATATGTGTATGAAACCGTTATTATTAACACAGACTATAATTTGAATGCTTCCGATAATCAGAATATTTACTCTGTGTTTGTAAATAAAAGCTCTGTATGTCAGGGGTATGCCAAGGCTACTCAATATTTGCTAAATCGTTTGGGGGTGGAGTGTACCATGGTACAGGGAAGCGTAGATACAGGGGAGGGTCATGCATGGAATCTGGTTTCTGTGGATGGAAGCTTTTATTATGTGGATACTACCTGGGGAGATGCTTACTACAGGAGAGAAGGTGAGAACCTGCCTGATGAGGGCTATCCTGAGATTAATTATGATTATTTGTGTATTACAACCAAGGATTTGCTGCGTACTCATATTTTAAATACTTATGTACCCCTGCCGGAGTGTGTGGATACAAAGGATAATTATTATGTGCGGGAGGGAGCGCTTTTTACCGCATATGACAGAGAACAGATGAAGCGGCTTTTTGAAAATGCAAGATTGGAAGACAAAACCTTTGTTACGGTGAAGTGTTCCGATGAAGCCTGTTTTCAGGAAATTATGGGCGCGCTGATTACGGATTATGAGATTTTTGATTACTTGGACAAGGGAGAAAAGGAAGTGTCATACAGCCACGATGAGAAGTGGCTGTCGTTGACTTTTTGGGTGACAAATGAGTAGGACAATGTTATAATATTAAGAAAATGTAATATGGAAGAGAGGTAAGAGCATGGAAAGAGAGATAGATAAGAACACAGTGGTTTTAAAGGAAGAAGAAAATATCGGCGCCGTGCAGATTGCCGATGATGTTGTGGCAATGATTGCATCGCTGGCTGCCACTGAGGTGGACGGAGTTAGTGCAATGGCAGGCAATATCACCAATGAACTGATGAGTAAGGTAGGCATGAGAAATCTGACCAAGGGCGTTAAGGTTGAGGTGGCGGAGCAGAGAGTGAAGGTAGATTTGGCCGTGACCATGGAATATGGCTACAATATTCCCGCAACCTGCCAGAAGGTTCAGACCAAGGTAAAAAATGCCATTGAGAATATGACGGGATTAACCTGCAGTGATGTAAATATCCGCATTGCAGGCATCAATATGAAGAAGGAAAAATAGGAAATTACTATGAGACGACATGAACTGAGGGAGCAGGTTTTTAAGCTTTTATTCCGCATCGAATTTAACTCGCCTGAGGATATGCCGGAGCAGCTGAAGCTGTTTTGGGATGGCTTTGGATTTTGGGAGGACGAGACGCTTCCCAGTGAGACGGACGCTTTGTATATTTCAGGCAAGGTGGAGCGGATTCAGGAGAAGCTTTCAGAAATTGATGCACTGATCAACCAAAACACACAGGGGTGGGATACCGCCCGCATGGGTAAGGTGGAGGTGACAATCCTTCGTCTTGCAGTGTACGAGATACTTTATGATGAGGATATTCCAGAGAGCGTGGCGATTAATGAAGCGGTAGAGCTTGCAAAGAAATACGGACAGGATAATGCAGGCGGCTTTGTGAATGCCATTTTAGCAAAAATAGTAAAGCCGGGTGATTAAAATTCGAAATGTATACACCGTAGGACAATTGAATTCTTATATCAAAAATATGTTCACGCAGGATTATCTTTTGCAGGCACTTTTCGTAAAAGGCGAGGTCAGCAACTGCAAATATCATCCTTCTGGACATATTTATTTTACGTTAAAGGATACTAAAGGCACTATAAGCTGTGTTATGTTTGCCGGGANCCGTTCAGGNNTTTCTTTTCGTTTGNCGGAGGGGCAGCAGGTTGTTGTAGGCGNANCCGTGGATGTGTATGAGCGTGACGGCAAATACCAGCTTTATGCAAAACAGATTGTGTTGGATGGTGCGGGACTTCTTTACGAAAAATACGAGCAGCTTAAGAGGGAGCTTGAGGAGCTTGGCATGTTTGCAGCCGAGTATAAACAGCCTATTCCCAGATTCATAAGGACTTTGGGGGTAGTGACTGCGGATACCGGAGCGGCTGTGAGGGATATTATCCAGATTGCCACCAGACGTAATCCTTATGTGCAGATTATACTTTATCCCGCTATTGTACAGGGTGAGGCTGCTGCGGAGAGTATTATCAGGGGAATCAGAGCGCTGGAAGCCATGCGGGTGGATGTGATGATCGTGGGCAGGGGCGGCGGTTCTATTGAGGATTTGTGGGCGTTTAACGAGAGGACCGTGGCACAGGCGGTCTTTGACTGTTCTGTTCCTATTATCTCTGCGGTGGGTCATGAGACCGACACCACCATTATTGATTATGTTTCGGATTTGAGGGCGCCAACACCTTCGGCGGCGGCGGAGCTGGCGGTCACGGATATAAAAGAGATTGATAATATGTTAGCAGAGTATGGGAACGCCCTTCAAATACAGTTTGAGCGTCTGCTTCGGGATAAGAGGGAGCGGTGCAGGAATTATGAGTTACAGCTGAAATATTTAAGCCCCGAAAGCCGAATCAGAGAGCGGAAGATGCGGAGTATGCAGATGGAGGAGCGCCTGCAGGATAGGATGCATACGTTGCTTCGCCAAAAACGTCATGAGCTGGCATTGTACATAGAGAAGATGAAAGGCTTGTCTCCTTTGGAAAAGTTGAACAGTGGTTTTTCCTATGTAGAGGATAGTGAGGGTAAAAATATCCGTTCCGTTTCTCAGGTGTCTGTCGGGCAGGAACTGAATATACGGGTGAGGGACGGACTGATTGCCACACAAGTAAAAGGAATCAGAAAGGGATAAGAAAGCAACGCAGAAATGAAGAGAGGAAAACTATATGAGTAAGGTTTCTGAAAAGCAGTTGAGTTTGGAAGAAAATTTTGAGAGGCTTGACGAGCTGGTGGAGAAGCTTTCGGAGGAGAATATTTCTCTGGAGGATGCCTTTACCGCTTACAGTGAGGGCATGAAGGTTTTGAAGCAGTGCAACGAGCAGATAGACAGGGTAGAAAAAAAGGTGTTAAAGCTTGGTGAGCATGGAAGCCTTGGAGAGTTCGACGGTATGTAGGCGGCGGACGTAAATTTTGCGGACAAGTGCCGCAGGCTGACAGACGGCTTTTAAGCGGCGGAACTTTTGACGGTCAGGGCCGATCATTCGGAGTATAATGTGGCACGGGATGGTAGGAGAGAATGGAACAACAGGAATTTAAGACATTATTAAATCAAAAAACATCTGAGATAGAGGATTTGATTAGAAGGTATCTACCGGCGGAAACGGGATATCAGAAAACAGTGTTTAAGGCTATGAATTACAGCTTATTGGCAGGTGGAAAACGTTTGCGCCCCATGCTGATGCAAGAGGTCTATCGCATGTTTGGTGGAAGTGGGAAGGTGATAGAGCCGTTTATGGTTTCTATTGAAATGATTCATACCTATTCTTTGGTGCATGACGATTTACCGGCAATGGATAACGATGAGTACCGCAGAGGCAAAGAAACCACATGGAAGGTATACGGAGACGCTATGGGGATTCTTGCCGGTGACGGGCTTTTGAACTATGCTTTTGAGACGGCGCTTGCGGCGTTTGACCTTGCGGAAAGTGCCGATGTAGAGGTAATGAAGCGGATAGCGGCAGCATTGCGGCTTTTATCAAAAAAGGCGGGAGCTTATGGCATGATAGGCGGGCAGACTGCGGATATTGAGGCGGAGAAGCAGACCGGCCCGCTAAGTACGGAGCAATTATTGTTTATTCATGAGCATAAGACGGCGGCGTTGATTCAGGCTTCCATGATGGTGGGCGCCGTACTTGCGGGCGCTAAAGAGACGGAGCTTGCCGCAATCGAAAAGTGTGCATATAATATCGGAATTGCATTTCAGATTCAGGATGATATTCTGGATATTATCGGCGATAGTGCAGAGCTTGGAAAGCAGGTTGGAAGCGATGCACAGAATCACAAGCAGACCTATGTGACAATAAATGGTTTGGAGAAATCCAATGCCGATGTGGAGGAGCTTTCACAGGAGGCGCTTCTCATTCTTACAGGACTTGGCAAAGAGAACGATTTTTTGGAGGAGCTTGTGACGAATCTCGTTCACAGGCGTAAATAATACATAACTCGGCTGTAGTTAAGAGGACAATTATATGTTACTGGAAAAGATTGAAATTGCAAATGATATAAAAAAGATTNCTGCNGAGGNCAGGGCGGCTTTGNCTCAGGAAATCCNCGGATTCCTAATTGAGAAAATCAGCGTTACAGGCGNACATTTAGGTTCTAATCTNGNAACGGTGGAACTCACTATNGCGCTTCATCTGGCNCTGAATCTTCCCGAGGATAAAATTATTTGGGATGTTGGCCACCAGTCTTATACACACAAGCTTCTAACCGGCAGGAGGGATGGCTTTGATTGTCTACGCCAATTTCATGGCATGAGTGGTTTCCCCAAAAGAAAAGAAAGTAAGTGCGATGCCTTTGACACAGGGCATAGCTCTACCTCGATTTCGGCAGGGCTGGGTCTTGTGAAGGCAAGGGATATTAAGGGAGAGAAGAATACGGTGGTATCCGTTATCGGAGACGGCTCACTTACCGGCGGTATGGCATATGAAGCATTAAACAATGCATCTAAGCTGGAGACTAATTTTATTATTATCTTAAATGATAATAATATGTCTATTTCNGAAAATGTGGGTGGCGTATCTAAGTATTTGAATAATATCAGAACCGCTACGGGATATTTGGATTTAAAGGAGGGTATCTATAATGCTCTGGTCAATGCGCCGGGAGGCAACGGTATGGTAAGCCGCATCAGGCGTGCCAAGAGCAGTGTGAAGCAGCTGGTGATACCGGGAATGTTTTTTGAGGATATGGGCATTACTTATTTGGGACCCGTGGACGGACATAACATAGAGAGTATGATAAGGGTAATAAATGAGGCAAAGAGGGTAAAAGGTGCGGTGATAATACATGCCATTACCCAAAAGGGAAAGGGCTACTCCCCTGCGGAGAGGCATCCGGCAAGATTTCATGGGGCGGAACCCTTTGACATTGAGACGGGGCTTCCCTCCAAACCCAGAAATGTGGCGAATTATACGGATATTTTTTCCACTGTTATGTGTAAGCTGGGGCAGAGAGATGAGAAAATCGTGGCGATTACGGCAGCAATGCCTGACGGAACAGGATTAAAGCGTTTTCACAATATGTATCCGGAGCGTTTTTTTGACGTAGGAATAGCGGAGGAGCATGCGGTAACCTTTGCGGCAGGTTTGGCAGCGGGAGGCTTAAAGCCTATTGTGGCGGTTTATTCTTCTTTTTTACAAAGGGCATACGATCAGATTGTACATGATGTGTGCATTCAAAATCTTCCTGTTGTCTTTGCTATTGACAGGGCGGGGCTTGTGGGAAGCGATGGTGAGACCCATCAGGGTATTTTTGATTTTACATATTTGTCTGGCATTCCCAATATGAATATTTGCGCANCCAAGAANAAATGGGAGCTTTCTGATATGCTGAAATTTGCCGTCAACTTGAGNGCTCCTATAGCGATANGTTATCCCAGAGGAACGGCGTATGACGGTTTAAAGGAATATAGGGCGCCTATTGAGCTTGGTAAGGCGGAATGGATTTACAGGGAGGGCGAAATTGCTCTGTTTGCTATCGGAAGCATGGTTAGCACGGCGGAGAGAGTGAGAGATATGTTAAAGGCCAAGGGGCATAGGGTGAGTATTATCAATGCCCGTTTTGCCAAGCCTATAGACAGGGAGGCGGTGCTGGAGGCATGTGCTGACCATAAGCTGATTGTCTCCATGGAGGAAAATGTTGCCTGTGGAGGCTATGGCGAGAGAGTCTTAGAGTGTATGAATGATAACAGAATGCAGAATGATTACCTGAATATTAGTATTCCGGACGTTTATGTGGAGCATGGAAATGTTATGCTGTTAAAGCAGGAAACGGGTATTGATGCCGAGAGCATTGCGGAACGTATCCATGTAAGGATTAAGGAGCGCTGACGGAAAACGGGTAGCNNTAAAAAGGCNGNATTANGGCAGAATATGACGGCAGGTTTATAATAAAAATGTGAAAGAATCAAAGTAATTTAANNATGATTAACAGTCCGGAGAGCAGGAGAGACGANAGCGCAGATGAAGGAACGCTTAGATGTTATTTTAGTAAATCAAGGTTATGCCCCTTCAAGGGAAAAGGCTAAGGCAATTATTATGTCCGGGAATGTGTATGTGAACGGGCAGAAGGAGGATAAGTCAGGAACCTCCTTTGAGGAGAATGGGATAAAGCTGGAGGTCAGGGGCAGCGCCCTGAAATATGTGAGCCGCGGCGGGCTTAAGCTGGAGAAAGCAATGGAGGAATGGCAGTTTGATTTAAAGGACTGTATCTGTATGGATATCGGAGCCTCTACGGGCGGTTTTACCGACTGTATGCTGCAAAACGGAGCCGCTAAAGTATATTCTGTGGACGTAGGCTATGGGCAGCTTGCGTGGAAGCTGCGAAACGACCAGCGGGTGGTGTGCATGGAGCAGACCAACTTTCGATATATGGTGAGAGAGGATATCTCCGATGAATTGGATTTTGCCAGTGTGGATGTGTCCTTTATTTCGCTAACTAAAATTCTGATACCGGCAAGAAATCTGTTGCGGGAAGGCGGACAGATAGTATGCCTGATTAAGCCCCAGTTTGAGGCAGGCAGAGAGAAAGTGGGCAAAAACGGTGTGGTGAGAGAGCCTAAGGTTCATGAAGATGTGATTCATAAAATTATAGATTACGCAGACAGTATCGGTTTTACGGTATTGCATTTGGAATATTCCCCCATCAAGGGTCCGGAGGGCAATATAGAATATCTGGTACACTTGCTGAAGGAGAAGGAACCTGCGGAGGAGATAAGAAATCTGTCGGAGCATGAGGCAGAAGAGGCATTAAAGCAGATTGTGGCAAACAGCAGTGGGTTGTCTTGCACCTCAGAGTGGAGAACAGTGATTGCAGAGGTGGTAGCGCAGTCCCATAATCTATAGATACCGCTAAGGAGACAGCATAATGAAGCATTTTCTGATTTATACCAATCAGCATAAGGACAGGGAGCTTCGTACAACGGAGCATATCCGCAGTTACTTGGAGATAAAGGGGCAGAGGGTTTCCGTGAAGATTAAGTCTGCCGACTGGAAGGACAAAGTTCCGGAGGAAAAAGAAGAAGGAAATACCGTTCCCGAGGATGTGGATTGTATGCTTGTGCTTGGCGGTGACGGCACGGTGCTGCAGGCGGCAAGAGAGACAAAAGCGCTTCATATTCCCATTATCGGCGTAAATCTGGGAACGCTGGGGTATATGACACAAATTGAACCCTCTAATTTAGAGGAAGCTTTGGACAGACTGATTGCGGGGGATTTTGAGCAGGAGCGCCGCATGATGTTGAAGGGCAGGGCATTTCTGCAGACAGGGGAGAAGGAAGAAGGCTGGGCGTTGAATGATATTGTGATAGCCAGAAGCGGTTCTCTTCAGATAATCAGATTTAATATCTATGTGAATGGACAATTTCTAAATAATTATAGTGCCGACGGCGTGATTGTCACGACCCCCACCGGTTCCACAGGCTATAATTTGTCCGCAGGAGGACCCATTGTAGAGCCTGAGGCAGAGCTGATTATGTTGACGCCTATATGTCCCCACACTTTTTATCAGAGAAGTATTGTGCTATCGCCGGAGGATATTATTGAAATAGAAATACCCGAGGGCAGGGAAGGGCAGATACAGACTGTGGAAGCAAGCTTTGACGGTGCGCATACGATAGTGCTTTCCACGGGAGACAGGATACAAATTGTCAAGTCACAGGAGGGTGCGGAATTTATACAGCTTAACAGAGTGAGCTTTCTTGAGGTACTACATAAGAAGATGAGCGAAAGCTAACGTGCCCTACATTGTGGTATCCCGTTGTCTGCGGTGAGATTGTGGATTGGCGCAGCGAGTGGCATGGTAAACTGATGGGAAACAGTTTGCGGAGTTTGGGGAGGGATAAACAGGTGAAGAAGACCAGACATAGAAAAATAGTAGAAATTATTGAGAAATATGACGTGGAAACTCAGGAGGAGCTGGCAAATCATCTAAAGGCGGCAGGGTTTGAGGTAACGCAGGCGACGGTTTCCAGAGATATCAAGGAGTTAAAGCTTTCCAAGGTTCCCGCAAGAGACGGCAGACCCAAATATGCGGTCTTAAAGCAGGACGACGGGTATATGGATGACAAGTATATCCGAGTGCTCAGAGACGGTTTTGTCTCCATGGATATGGCACAGAATATACTGGTGGTAAAGACGGTATCCGGTATGGCAATGGCGGTTGCAATGGCTTTGGACGCCATAAAATTCTCTGAGATTGTTGGCTGCATTGCAGGAGACGACACCATTATGGTGGCAGTGCGTACCGTGGAAGAAACACAGCAGCTCATGGATAAAATCCATATGCTGATTGAGAAATAAAATGCATTGCGGATGATACAATGGATATACACAAAACGTCTCTTCGGGCGGAGACGTTAAGTTTTGCTTTGGGGAAGGTACATAGGGAGATACATTATGTTACAAAGCTTACATGTAAAAAATTTAGCGTTAATGGAAGAAACGGAAATCGAATTTGGTGAAGGGC
>WFLY01000096.1 GCA_009177215.1 Bacillota bacterium | reverse complement strand
GTAGAATTAAGTATAATGAGAAGAAAGAAAAAGACAATATTCACTTTATAACTTTATGTGTATTTATAGACAGTTTTTGCAGGAAATGTTTATTATTTATAAATTGTTTAGAATTGTACAAAGCAGGAGGTTAACTAAATGGCATCAGAAAAACTGGACCGCAGAGTCCGAAAGACACGTGCCCTTTTATTAAATGGCTTAATTCAACTGATGAAGGAAAAGGATATTAAAGATATTTCCGTGAAAGAACTGTCCGACTTAGTAGATATCAACAGAGGCACCTTCTATCTGCATTATAACGATATTTACGATATGCTGGAAAAAATTGAGGACGAGCTTTTTCTGGAATTCAACGACTTTCTAGATCAAGACCTTGCGGAGGAAGGAACCTTATTGTCACCCTACTCCACCCTGCTGGATTTATTTACCCTGTTGGATAAACACAGAGATTTGGCAAGAGTTATGATTGGAAATCACGGCGACCTTGCCTTTGTCAACCGACTTAAGAGTTTAGTTGAAGAACGACTGCGCCATCTGTTTGAGATATCACACAGTGCCTCCAATTATGAATATTATTATCCTTTTATCGTTTCCGGCTGTGTGGGCGTGATTGAGACATGGCTAAACCACCCGCTTCCCTTACCTCCGGACGAAATGGCTACCCTGTGCAGCAACATGCTCAATAAAGGACTTACCGGCTTGCAGGGATAAATAACCCGGCAACCACTGTTACGCCTGTCAACCTCCAAGAAACTAAGACGGCAGATATAGCATTGCGCTAGTTTTCACCCATGCAATATGCCAGCAACCCTTCACAGCCTCTAACCACATCGCGATATGTGGCATCAAAATCACCTGTATACCACGGGTCTGCAACAGAGACAGCGAAATCGGCATATTCCAGCAGCTTATGGATTTTCCCCTCCGGGTCTCCGCCTGCAATTCTTTTCATGTTTCGGATGTTGGCATCATCCATTCCAATCAGATAGTCATATTTCTCATAATCCTGCCGTGTCATCTGGACTGCCCTATGAGGAACTACCGGAATCCCAACCTCCCGCAGCTTCCCCACCGTGCCGTAATGGGGCGGATTGCCAATCTCTTCCGTGCTGGTTGCCGCGGACGCTATCAGGAAGCGCTGCTGTAGATGTCTTTGATTAATCATGTGAGTCATAACGCTTTCAGCCATGGTGCTGCGGCAGATGTTGCCGTGGCACACGAAAAGTATTCTAATCATAATTTTTTCCTTTCTCAAAATGCCCGAAAATGCCGNGTTTTGNNACGNNTNCGCCAAGTTTTTAAGACTTGGGATTTTCCTTTCAAAATCCACACAACTTGGCATATCGTAGTATGGGTCAGCACATCATGGCCTTGTATAGTAGTAAAATCGTAGTAAGAACGGGGTGCACTGCAATGTTTTATGTCAAAAATCTATTACTTTTGGCGGGCATTGCCAAGTA
>WFLY01000016.1 GCA_009177215.1 Bacillota bacterium | reverse complement strand
GGAGGAGAATGTGGTTCTCACGGCTTGGTTTGATGAGGTGGAGTTCGATCCGGCTAATCCTGGCGATCCGTTTGCTGATGGCCCCGTTTAAATCCTTCACCACACGGTTGTAATCCAAAATATGCAGCTCTTCGTCGGGAAACAGTACGGACAGGAAATAATTATACTCCTCTTCTCCGCTGTACCCCGGGTTCTCCGCTCTTCGCTTTAAGCCAACCTTTACTGCCGAGGCACAACGATGGTGTCCGTCCGCAATATAAATTGCCGGAATACTCCGAAAGCTTTCTCTAATCGTATGTATCCTTACTTCGTCGTCAATCACCCAAACCCTATGAATAATTCCGTCCTCTGAAATAAAATCATAAACAGGGGATTTCTCCTTCTCTTTACGCGTAAGCTCTCTTAGAGTGTCGTCTACGCGATATGCCAAAAAGATAGGTCCCGTCTGCATATTGCAGGCGTCCACATGGTGGATTCTGTCCTGCTCCTTATCGGCTCTGGTATTTTCATGCTTTTTTATAATATTATTGTTATAATCGTCGATAGACGCACATGCCACAATCCCTGTCTGGCTCCTGCCGTCCATAACCTGTTCATAAAGATAATAGCAGGGCTTTTCCTCCCTGATAAACCTTTCCTCTGCAATCTGCTCCCACAGCATACTGTGCGCCTTCTCGTAAACCTCGGGCGCATAGGTATCCACTTCTGCGCTAAACTGCGTCTCCGCTCTGTCAATCGCCAGAAAAGAATAAGGATTCTTCCGTACAACCTCGCAAGCCTCCTCCCTGTTATAGACATCATAGGGAAGTGCTGCTATCCTTTCCTCCAACCCCTTCTTGGGGCGGTATGCACAAAAAGGCTTGATTTCCGCCATACTGCTATTCTCCTTCCAATTATCGTGTTTTTTCAAATGCCCGACTTGCGGTCGCTTGATTTTCCCTCATTAAGCTCTAAAATCAAATTGCTTCGCAATTTCCGCGCTTCGCGCTCTCTGATTTTCTCGCTAACCTTGTCAGAAGAAAATCAAATGCCCGCCTTGCGGTCGCTTGATTTTCTTCTGACAAGGTTATTTTATCAAATATGGCTAGGCATAACAAGCTTTTGGTGTTAAAATATACGAAAAAAGGTTACAATAAACATTAACAGAAACGAGGTTTACTATGACTGACGAACAACGCAAAATATTAGAACGGATTAACGCATATGCCGAAGAGGCTTTGGGTGACATTGACCCGCAGAAGGTACAGGTTTCCGCCCAGCTTGACAAGCTGAGACCCATAATGGAGACTATTGCCGAGGAAAAGAGTATGAGTCTTGAAGAATTATTTATTTTGTATATGGATTTACAGAGCGAAGCGGCGTGCGCCACGGAAGCAAAGCTTAGAGACGAGCTTAGGGATTTGAATATGGGGGATGATATGCCTATTCTTTTCAGATAAAGGCAGCAAAATATACAATACCATAAACAGCAAGATAATTGACTCATCCGGCTCATTGTTCACGAAAAAAGGTACTGCCTAAAACCAACAGTACCCTTTTTTAATCCTATAAACAAACACCCTCTAACAGCGGCACAAGCTTACTTTACAATCCTTACACGGAATACACCGTCAATTTTCTGTAAAGTATCAACGATATCCTGAGTAGGCGCTGCCTCTACGTCCAACATGGTGTAAGCGACCTCACCTTTGGATTTGTTCATCATATCGCTGATGTTGATTCCCTTTTCACCAAAAACTGCCGTAAACTTAGTAATCATGTTTGCAATATTCTTATGGAAGATTGCTACTCTGCCTGCCTTATTACAGATGCCCATATCGCATGCCGGATAATTTACACTGTTTCTGATATTACCGTTCTCCAGATAGTCCATCATTTCCTCAACTGCCATGATTGCACAATTATCCTCTGACTCCTCGGTGCTTGCGCCCAAATGAGGAAGCACAATACAACCGGGCTGTCCTACGGTAGTAGTATTGGGGAAATCAGATACATAGCGATGTACCTTTCCGCTCTTAATTGCCTCCAGAACATCTGCCTCATTAGCAAGCAAATCTCTTGCAAAATTAAGAATCACTACGCCATCCTTCATCTTTTCAATGGCTTCTTTATTAATCTTACCCCTAGTAGAATCCAAAAGAGGCACATGAATAGTGATATAATCACATTCTGCATAAATATCTTCTACATTAAATACATGCTTTACGGAACGGCTCAGGTTCCAAGCAGCATTGACAGACAGATACGGGTCATATCCGTATACATCCATGCCAAGGCTGACAGCGGCATTTGCCACCTTAACACCGATAGCTCCCAGACCGATAACCCCCAGCTTCTTGCCCTGAATCTCTGTTCCGGCAAAATTCTTTTTCTCCTTCTCGGCTGTCTTCGCAATGTTCTCGTCATCCTTTGCAGACTTTACCCACTCAATACCGTCAACTACATCACGTGCCGCAAGCAGCATACCAGCGATTACCAATTCTTTTACGCCGTTAGCGTTGGCTCCAGGAGTATTAAATACTACAATACCCTTCTCCGCACATTTTTCCAACGGAATATTGTTGACACCCGCGCCTGCCCTTGCCACTGCAAGAAGGCTATCGGGAAGCTCCATTTCATGCATGGAAGCGCTTCTCACTAAAATACCATGCGCCTCATTGACATTCTCTGTCATCTGATAGGCGTCTGTTAAGTTCTGAAGACCTACTTTGGAAATAGGATTCAGGCAATTTAACTGAAACATTCTGATTCTCTCCTTATTCTATAATTTATAAGCAGGTGATTGCAGGGTCGTATGAACCTTACAATCACCTTTCAATGCACCTATTAAAACATTTCACACATGAAGCTTATTTACAATTCTCAGCTTCGAATTTCTTCATAAACTCCACAAGCTTCTCAACGCCCTCTATAGGCATCGCATTGTAAATACTTGCACGCATACCGCCAACACTTCTATGACCCTTCAGGTTCTCAAATCCTGCTTCCTTTGCCTCTTTGACAAATTTCGCATCCAAATCCGCATCTCCCGTTACAAAAGGAACATTCATCAGGGAACGGTCTTCCTTGCGGACAGTTCCCTTAAAGAGCTTGCTCCCGTCCAGATAATCATAAAGAATCTTAGCCTTTTTCTCATTATATTCCTTCATTGCAGAGAGACCGCCCTGCTTCTTTAACCACTTGAATACCTTGCCGCAGATATAAATACCATATGCGGGAGGAGTATTGTACAGGGAGTCATTGTCCGCATGTATCTTATAGCGGAGCATGGTAGGTGTTCCCGGAAGGACATCCTCCGTAATCAAATCCTCACGGATGATCACAATGANTNNGCCTGCCGGTCCNATATTCTTCTGCANGCCNCCNTAANTAACGCCGTATTTTGTTACATCTNCAGGCTCAGACAANNANCAGNNGGAANCATCCGCANCCNGAGTNTTANCCTTGGTATTGGGAAGTGTCTTAAATTTTGTGCCGTATATTGTATTGTTTTCACAAATATAAACATAATCCGCGTCCTCGCTGATAGGTAAATCGGAGCAGTCGGGTATGTAGGAAAATGTCTCATCCTCAGAAGAAGCAATTTTATTTGCCTTTCCGTACAGACATGCCTCCTGATATGCTTTCTTTGCCCACTGACCGGTCACAATGTAATCTGCAACCTTATTCTTCATCAGGTTCATGGGAATCATAGCAAACTGCTGGCTTGCGCCGCCCTGCAAAAACAGCACCTTATAATTATCGGGAATATTCATAAGCTCTCTCAAATCAGCTTCCGCNTCNTTGATAATGGTATCATATGCCTTTGAACGATGGCTCATCNCCATAACAGACATACCCGTTCCCNTGTAGTCNAGCATTNCTTCGGCAGCTTCCTTCAAAACCTCCTCAGGCAGCACTGCAGGTCCTGCTGAGAAATTGTAAACTCTTGCCATTTTAACATCCTCCTCAAGATTTAAATAATTTATAAATGATATTCTTTATAACAAAAAGCCATAGGTATAGAATAAGCTTTCATTTTTTGTTCGTCAACCGGATTGTTAAATTTTTTTCAATTTTTTCTGAAAACACCATCTAATAAAACATAATCACCGGTGTTCCAATCTCTACCATATCGTATAATTCCGCCATTTTGACGCTGGGAGTATTAATGCAGCCATGAGAACCGTTTCTTTTATAAATTTCTCCTCCAAACTCCTTGCGCCAGCTTGCATCATGAATTCCTATGCTTCCCTTTACAGGCATCCAGTATTTCACAAATGAAGCATATCCCTCGCCCCGCAGGGTACGGTTCCTTTGCTTATTATAGACATAATTTACTCCCTCGGGAGTTCCCATTTTTCTGCCGGTATTACCCGTCACAATTTCGGTTTCCAGCGCAAGCTCTCCCTCCTGATAATAGTACATTTTCTGTTCCATCATGTCCACTTCTATATAGGTATCGCCAATATCATCCTTGCCTCTTACCATCCCCTCCTGTTCATAAGCGGGAATATGCAGATTTTCCTCGCCCGTATAGCTCTCCTGCAGGCTGAGCGCTTCCAGCAAATAGGCAAGCTCCTTTTTTCTATCCAGCTTTGTTCCGTAAGTACCTCCCTTAATGAGAATAGTGTCGCCTCTGGTACTTTCAAAGCTTCGCTCCTTACCATAAGTGTCAAACTCATCGGAAAGTTCATCCACAAATATCTGAACCTGTTCTCTGTCTATTACCAGTTCATCAGCTTTATCAACAACAGGAATTCCGTTTTCCGCCGATAAAAACCTGCTTACTATCTTAGCGTCCAAGGGAATTTTTTCCTCACCCATATCGTAAACAAGCTTGCACTGCTGAAAATGCTCAATTTTCTCCCACAGCCTTTTGGTCTGCTCCTGCGCTTTAGACAGAGAAGTTTCATAATAGCAATCCTCCTCTGACAACTGCAGGCTGTCCTCTCCCGATACAAGCTTTTGTTTTAACAATAAAAATGCTTTTTCTGTGTCAAGCCTATTTTGCAAGCCGTTATAAAGTATGTATCCTTCCTCAGTGAGTCTGATTTCAAAAACACTTTCCTTTTGTTTTTCCTCCTGCACACAAGGCAGGCTGTTCCATGCCTTCTCAAGCTTTTCCTNATTATAGGTGATTTCAGGTGTTAAAACATGCCCCTGCTTATTAGTAAGATTATCAATCCACAAATAAGGATTCTGTTTCTCCATAAAGTGTAAAAGCGGTGCTCTATAGTCAGCGGCATAATCAAACTCGCCCATATCCATGGTATAGGCATTGCCATCCTTGTCTGTAACTGTCATAATCGGAGCCTTTATCATAGATAAAAGCTCCGAATTCACCTCTTCTACTGATTTTCCGGTACAATATACACCGTTCACCCAAGTGTTTGGGCAAAATTCTTTCTGATAATACAATGCCAAAAGAAAATAACCGCCGNANAANANCAACACATTTAANANAAATAAAATGANTATCGGCTTTTTCATTCGCTTCATTATGACTGTCCTTTTAAATCATCTCCGTCAAATACTTCACTGATAGGCGCTCCTGCCGGAACCATAGGGAATACCTTGTCGTCCTCGGGAATCACACATTCAATCAGCACCGGGGCTTTCAGAGAAATTGCCTTCTCGATTGCAGGCGCAACCTCCTCCTTCTTCGTCACCCTGATTGCCGTACAGCCAAGCCCCTCCGCAACCTTGCAGAAGTCCACCTTGTCATTTAAAACCGTCTGGGAATAACGCTTGCCATAGAAAAGGGTCTGCCATTGACGCACCATACCCAGCACATGATTATTGATAACCACCTGCACAATGGGAATATTGTAGCGGCTTGCACATGCAAGCTCGTTCATATTCATACGGAAGCATCCGTCACCGGCAATATTGATACAGATTTTGTCCGGCTGCCCTACCTGNNCTCCGATACAGGCGCCAAGNCNATAACCCATAGTGCCANGACCGCCGGAGGAAAGGAAAGTGCGGGGCTTTGTGTATTTATAATATTGTGCCGCCCACATCTGATGCTGTCCTACATCCGTGGTGATAATGGCATCACCCTCCGTAATCCTGTCAATTTCTTCAATGATGTACGGGCAGGACAAAGCCTCCCTGTCATATTTTAAAGGATATGTCTCTTTTAATTTTTGAATGGACTGCATCCATTCTCCATTGTCCTTTTTGACAAGCTTTCCGTTTAAGACAGAAAGCACTGTCTTTAAATCTCCCACTAAAGAGGCATCCACTCTGATATTTTTATTGATTTCCGCAGCATCAATATCAATTTGAACCACCTTTGCATTTTCTGCAAAACGTTTAGGGTTGCCGATTACACGGTCAGAAAATCTCGCTCCAAGGGCAATCAATAAATCGCACTGGCTCACCCCTAAATTGGAGGTCTTGGTGCCATGCATTCCAATCATGCCGGTATAACGCTCACTCCTGCCGTCAAAAGCGCCCTTTGCCATCAGCGTATCGCACACAGGCGCGTCAATCAGTTCCGCAAACTCAGCCACCTCTTTTGCCGCACCGGAAATAATGGCACCGCCCCCAAGATAGATATAAGGCTTCTTCGCTTGCGCAATCAACTCCAGAACCTTCTGCATTTCCTCCTCTGTATAGCGGCTTACACGCTCAGGCTCCTTGGGTGCCGCAGGCGTATACTCACATACCGCAGCCGTCACATCCTTAGTAATATCAACCAACACAGGTCCCGGACGTCCGCTTTTTGCGATATAAAATGCCTTGCGGATGGTATCGGCAAGAATATCAACATTTTTTACGATATAACCATGCTTGGTAATAGGCATGGTAACGCCTGCAATATCTACCTCCTGAAAGGTATCCTTGCCTAACAGAGGTAAATTCACATTGGCTGTAATTGCTACCAAGGGAACAGAATCCATGTAGGCTGTTGCAATTCCCGTTACCAAATTGGTAGCTCCGGGACCGCTGGTCGCCAGACAGACACCCACCCTTCCCGTGGCACGGGCATAGCCGTCCGCCGCATGGGCAGCTCCCTGTTCATGTGATGTTAAAATATGATTAATCTCGCTGCTGTGCTTATATAAAGCATCGTAAATATTTAAAATCGTTCCGCCCGGATAGCCGAACACGGTGTCCACACCCTGCTCTTTCAGGCATTCCACAACGATTTCCGCACCTGTCAACTGCATTTATCCAATCCCTCCGTCCGTAATTTTATTCCCGCGAGCTTACTTTTCGGGAATCTCAAGCACTGCGCCTCTGTTGCCGCTGGTAACAAGCTCACGGTATCTCTTCAGATACCCTGTGAGCACCTTAGGCTCTCTGGGCTTCCAGTTTTCTCTTCTCTTTGCCAATTCTTCATCGGATACTAGCATATCCAGCTTATTTTCAGGAATGTTGATACGGATAATATCGCCCTCTTCCACCAAAGCAATGGGTCCTCCTACCGCAGCCTCGGGAGAGACATGACCGATGGATGCGCCTCTTGACGCGCCTGAGAAACGTCCGTCCGTAATCAGTGCCACGCTGGAGCCAAGACCCATGCCGGCAATCGCCGAGGTAGGGTTTAACATCTCACGCATACCGGGTCCGCCTTTAGGACCTTCATAACGGATAACAACAACGTCTCCCGATACAATCTTTCCGCCTTTAATCGCAGCAATCGCATCCTCCTCGCAGTCAAAGACTCTTGCGGGTCCTTCATGTACAAGCATTTCAGGCGCTACCGCGGAACGCTTTACCACACCGCTGTCCGGCGCCAGATTACCCTTGAGAATAGCGATACCGCCGGTCTCGGAGTAGGGATTCTCCACAGGGCGGATTACCTCGGGATTTTTATTGATACAATTTTGAATATTTTCGCCGATTGTCTGACCTGTCACCGTCATACAATCCATATTTAACAGATTTTTCTTGGAGAGCTCGTTCATCACTGCATAAACGCCGCCAGCCTCGTTCAAATCCTCCATATAAGTAGGGCCTGCCGGAGCCAAATGGCACAGATTAGGCGTCTTCGCGGACAACTCATTGGCAATATCCAGATTCAGATCCACGCCTGCCTCCCTTGCAATGGCAGGAAGATGCAGCATGGAATTAGTAGAGCAGCCAAGCGCCATATCAACGGTCAGCGCATTCATGAAAGCCGCCTCTGTCATAATATCTCTGGGCTTAATATCCTTTTCAACCAGCTCCATGATTTTCATGCCCGCATGCTTTGCGAGACGGATACGTTCGGAGTAAACTGCAGGGATGGTTCCGTTGCCCTTTAAGCCCATACCGATTGCCTCGGTAAGACAATTCATTGAATTTGCGGTGTACATACCGGAACAAGAACCGCAGGTAGGACATACCTTTTCCTCAAATTCACAAAGCTCCTCCATAGTCATGGTACCTGCGGCAACGCTTCCCACAGCCTCAAACATGGAGGAAAGACTTCTCTTCTGCCCCTTTACATGACCCGCAAGCATAGGACCTCCCGATACGAAAACAGTAGGGATATTCAGTCTTGCTGCAGCCATCAAAAGTCCTGGTACGTTCTTGTCACAGTTGGGTACGCACACCAGACCGTCAAAGCCGTGTGCCAACGCCATACACTCGGTGCTGTCCGCAATCAAATCTCTGGTGACAAGGGAATACTTCATTCCCACATGCCCCATGGCGATACCGTCGCAAACCGCAATCGCCGGAAATACCACGGGCATACCGCCTGCCATTGCCACGCCCATTTTTACAGCTTCCACAATCTTATCCAGATTCATATGACCGGGAACGATCTCGTTGTAGGAGCTTACAATACCAATCATAGGACGGCGGCGCTCCTCCTCCGTATATCCCAAAGCATTAAAAAGACTTCTGTGCGGCGCCTGTGCGGCGCCGGTCTTTACGGAATCACTTCTCATAAATAATCCTCTTTTCTCTAAATCTATGTTGTAATATCAATTATTTTCCTAACAAATTCTCTCTGCCAGCAAATCTCCCATTTTGCTGCAGCCCACTTGCATGCAGCCCTCAGACATAATATCTATGGTGCGATAACCGTCCTGCAGTACCTTCTTGACCGCAGCCTCAACGGTACTTGCCTCCTTATCCAAATCAAAACTGTAACGAAGCATCATCGCAGCACTCAAAATAGTGGCAATGGGGTTCGCAATATCCTTGCCCGCAATATCCGGCGCCGAACCATGGCTAGGCTCATAAAGACCGAATTTGCTGTCGTTTAAGCTTGCGCTTGCCAGCATACCGATGGAACCCGTCACCATGCTTGCCTCATCGGACAAAATATCACCGAACATATTCTCTGTCAAAATCACATCAAACTGCGCAGGATCCTTCACTAACTGCATGGCACAATTATCAACAAGCATATGCTCCAAGGTTACTTCAGGATAATCCTTGGCGACCTCCTCCACTACCCTTCTCCAAAGACGTGAGGAATCAAGTACATTTGCCTTATCCACACTAGTCACCTTTTTGCGGCGCTTCATGGCAATATCAAAGCCCTTTATGGCTATACGACGGATTTCGTTTTCATCGTAGGTCAGGGTATCGATTGCCTTTCTCACACCGTCTTCGACTACCGTCTTGCGCTCACCGAAATACAAGCCTCCGGTCAGCTCTCGCATAATCATCATATCAAAGCCTGCCTTGCTGATTTCTTCCTTTAACGGACATGCTCCCGCAAGCTCATCATACAACACTGCCGGACGTAAATTTGCAAACAGATTCAACGCCTTGCGGATAGCCAAAAGTCCCGCCTCCGGACGCTTGCCCGGCGGCAGCTGATACCATGGCGACGTGGTGGTATTACCGCCGATTGAACCCATCAGCACCGCATCGGCAGCTTTCGCCGTGGCAATCGCCTCCTCCGTCAACGGCTCTCCGTGTACGTCAATGGAGGCTCCTCCCATCAAAATATCGGTAAATAACATTTTATGTCCGTAAATGTCAGCTACCTTCTCTAATACTTTCTTCGCCTCTCTCACAATCTCCGGACCGATACCGTCGCCGGGGATACAGGTAATTTTTAATTCCATAAACAAAAACCCTGCCCTTTCCTATAAAAACTAACAGTTTGATTCCCATCATCAACAGTATACCTATATATAAGGCACCCTTCAAACGGCATACACTGTCACTTAAAACATAATAACTGAAAAATACACAAATTTCAACTGCTTTAACTAAAAAAGAGGCTGTCAGCAGGCTCAAATATTTTCAGCCTGCACAACAACCAACTTTTCTCATTTCTTTCCTAATTAACTATTAACTCTAAGTATCCTTACTCCATAAGGCTCAAGCTCAGTTTCTCCCGCAAGCTTATTACCGTTTATTATTTCAGTATAGCTTTTATCAAGAGCCAGTTTCTTATTTTCCTCGCTGAAATTCATTACAAAAATGTATTCTTCACCATTCCCTTGTCTCTTTGTAACGCTGACTCCCTGCGGTATTTCCCATGAGACTACCGATGATATACCTGCTTCCTCAACAATGCCGCCATACAAGTCAAGCATCATATCAAAGTCTGTTCTTGCCGCAATGTGATAACTATATCCCTTTCCGTATTTATGTTTAGTTATCGCAGGTCTTCCTTTATAAAAATCTTCATCATAAACTGCAATCACTTCACAATTATCCATATTATGAATCAGCTCACAGTAATCCCTTACTTTATAACTCTTACCATTATTCAGGGTAATTGAATTCATTTGGTTTTCCCAAAGTGAATCTATTTCCTCTGCCCAGATTCCTGTCACTTCTATCATGCCGTCTCCCGGGAATCCGCCAAGAAAGCATAAATCGTTTTCATTAACATATCCGGTGCAATAAGTCGTTACAAGTATACCGCCCTTCTCCACAAATTCTTTCAGTCTCTGAGCAGTATCACCCTTTAGCATATATAGCATCGGAGCAATGATAAGCTTATACTTTTCAAAGGAATGTTCCATATTGATTACATCTGTGGAAATTCCTCTGTTCCAAAATGCTTTATAATGCTCTATACATGTTTTTTCATAATTTTTTCTGTCATTTAATCCCTGCAATGTATCAATTGCCCATCTATTCTCCCAATCATATATGACAGCAACATCTGCATCTGTATATGTACCTGCTATATCATTCATTTTACCGAGAATACTGCCCAACTGTGCTACGTCACGGAATACTCTCGTATTTTCATGCCCAACATGATCCACACATGCTCCATGGAACTTTTCACATGCTCCACGTCCTTTTCTCCATTGGAAATATTGAACGGAATCAGAGCCATGTGCCACTGCCTGCAGGGAAGACAATGTATTCATACCCGGTCTTTTCAATTTATTTACCCTCTGCCAATTAACAAGGCTCGGGGTACTTTCCATCATAAGGAACGGTCTGTCTTTTAATGATCTGTTTATATCATGTACAAACGCAATACTGCTTGCCAATTCCCATGTGGTCTCAAATTCACTATGCCACATTGGATAATTATCCCATGAAATAACATCCAGAGATTGCGCAAGCTTCCATGGATCAAACCCGGGGTACAAACCCATAAAATTTGTTGTTACCGGCACATTCGTATATTTTTTTACAGCCTCTATTTCATTTTCCATAAAACTCTTTGTCTGGTCTGTAACAAAGCGCTGCCAGTCAAGCTTTAATCCATGTATCGCCTCTTCACCATGTGGGGCTGGTGACTCTATACTTTCAAAATCCGAAAAACTCTTACTCCAAAAACCTGTCCACCATTCTTTATTGAGCTTGGCTATATCATTATTATATTTTTCTTTAAGCCAGTTTTGGAATGCTTTCTGACAAAACGGACAATGGCAATCCCCGCCATATTCATTAGATATGTGCCACATTGCAAGCGCCGGATGATTGGCGTACCTCTTAGCAAGCATCTCATTCATTTCCTGCACTTTTTTTCTGTAATAGGGCGATGTATAGCAATGATTATGTCTGCCGCCACGCAAATTGCGCACTCTTCCCGAAGATACCCTGAGTACCTCAGGATACTTTTTATCCATCCAATCGGGTCTGGCACCTGACGGAGTTGATAATATTACAGAAATTCCGTTCTCATGTAATTTATCCATAATATTATCCAACCATTCAAGTGTATATTTATGCTCCTCCGGTTCAATAGCCTTCCATGCGAAAATGCCCACTGCCACTGTATTAATTCCTGCCAGTGACATAAGCCTCATATCTTCATCTATTATTTCAGGCATATCAAGCCATTGATCCGGATTATAATCTCCGCCATAAATTATGTGGGGATTATTCTTCGTGACTGCATCAAATTTTTGTTCCATCTTCTTATCCATGCCTGCCTCTGTTCCGGCTGCTAATGACCTTTAAATATTGCTCAACGATTAGTTTTCGCTTGGCTTTTCTACCCGGCTGATTGCCGACTTGTCCATAGGGATACGGCAATTCTTGTTGTTTCCGAATTCTACAATGACGGTATCATCAGTAATATCAATTACTATGCCGTAAAAGCCCGAAGTAGTGAGTACGCAGTCGCCCAGCTCCAATGCCGAAAGCATTGCGNCAAGCCTCTTTTGCTCCTTCTTCTGCGGNCTCATAAGGNAANACCACATAATCGCAATTAAGCNACCATAAATTACAATCGTACCAAGTATACCAATCATACCTGCACCGGCACCGCCGGTNTCTCCTGCAGNCGTACCCNCNTCTGTTAANAAAATGCCCATTATTCCTCCGTNNCGACNTTATACGCCCGTAAAAAAGTGTNGCTGCGCGAAGTCACTTTCCTACNTGTTTANATAAAAGCTNTCAAGTAAACATAATACACAAAATTTTCATCCTAGTCAAGGGGCATGGACATATTATCAAGCTTTTGCCTTTTGTAGGACGCAAACCGCCCCTCATCTAAAGCTGTTCTGATTTCTTCCATCATAGTATTGTAAAAATACAGATTGTGGAGCACACAAAGCCTCATTCCCAGCATTTCCTTTGCTTTTAACAAATGTCTGATATAAGCTCTGGAATAACGTCTGCACGCCGGACAGCCGCAGCCCTCTTCAATAGGTCTGTCATCCAGTTCAAATTTTGCGTTGAAAAGATTGATTTTGCCGTGATTGGTATACAGATGCCCGTGGCGTCCGTTCCTCGTGGGATACACACAGTCAAAAAAATCAATTCCCCTCTCCACACCCTCTAAAATATTGGCGGGAGTACCCACACCCATAAGATAGGTTGGTTTTTCCAATGGAAGATACGGAACTACCTGCTCCAAAATATGATACATCTCCTCATGAGTCTCGCCTACCGCAAGCCCTCCCACAGCATAGCCGTCCAAGTCAAGCTCGGAAATGCGTTTTGCATGTTCGATACGGATATCGTCATAGACGGCGCCCTGATTAATACCGAACAACAGCTGATTTGGATTGATGGTATCCTCTAGTGAATTCAGTCTTTTCATCTCCGCCTGACAACGGGATAACCAGCGGGTGGTACGCTCCACGGAAGACTGCACGTATGTCCTGTCTGCCTTGCTGGGCGCACATTCGTCAAATGCCATGGCAATGGTGGAAGCAAGATTTGACTGTATCTGCATACTTTCCTCCGGTCCCATGAATATTTTACGCCCGTCAATATGGGAATTAAAATAGACTCCCTCTTCCTTTATTTTGCGGAGTCCTGCTAGAGAAAACACCTGAAATCCGCCTGAATCCGTTAAAATGGGCTTATTCCATGACATAAATTTATGAAGCCCTCCAAGTTGTCTGACAATACGGTCTCCGGGTCTCACATGCAGATGGTAGGTGTTGGACAGTTCCACCTGTGTTTTGATCTGTTCTAAATCCTCAGTGGAAACAGCGCCCTTTATGGCGGCAACAGTTCCCACATTCATAAATACAGGTGTCTGAATCACGCCATGTACCGTGTGAAATTCGCCTCTCTTAGCTCTTCCTTCTTGTTTTATAATTCGATACATCTATATATAGTCCTCCCAAAACTCTTCCAGAGTAAATTCCCTGTTCCGCAATCACGACCGCAGCCTCAACACCCACATATCACAAATGCCGAAGCTCAAATCAATGCCCGCAATATATTCCTTCCCCAAAGGAAAATACAGGATAAAGCCACCGTCTTATCATAGCATACTTTTTGCCGCTATGCACTCTTTTTATTTAGATGGTTGCTATTTTTGCCGCTTTTCGCTATAATTGCGGTGACTATAACTTTTGGAGGAATATACATGGCAGGTTCAAGCTTCGGAACTATCTTTAAAATAAATACATGGGGAGAATCGCACGGTAAGGCTTTGGGTGTTGTTATTGACGGCTGCCCCGCAGGACTTCCTCTCGTGGAGGAAGACATTCAGAGCTATCTTGACAGGAGAAAGCCCGGAACCAGCAGCATGACTACTGCCCGCCGGGAAGCCGACGCAGTGGAAATATTGTCCGGCGTCTTTGAAGGACGCACCACCGGCACTCCCATCTCCCTGATTATTCCAAACACTTCTCAGCTATCGGGAGATTACAGCGAAATTGCAGGCTACTACCGCCCCGGGCATGCAGATTACACCTTTGACTCCAAATACGGCTTTCGCGATTACCGCGGAGGAGGACGTTCTTCCGGCCGGGAAACAGCAGGTCGTGTAGCGGCAGGCGCCATCGCCTGTAAGATTTTAAAACAAATGAACATTCAGGTTGCAGCCTATACCCGCTCTGTAGGTCCTATCGAAATATCTCCAGATAACTTTGATTTGGATGCACGCCTGCATACCCCTTCCGCCATGCCCGATTATGAGACTGACAAAAAGGCTGTTGCATATTTGGACAATGCCAAACAGAATACCGATTCCGTAGGCGGCTGTATGGAATGTATTGTTGAAGGTGTTCCCGCCGGTATCGGCGACCCCGTATTTGAAAAATTAGATGCTAATCTGGCGAAGGCAGTCATGTCCATCGGTGCGGTGAAAGCCGTGGAGATAGGCGACGGAAGCCTCGTGTCAAAGCGTTTTGGCAGCGAAAACAACGATAGTTTCCATATGAAGGACGGTCAGGTTAAAAAGAATACTAATCATGCCGGCGGTATTTTAGGCGGTATCAGCGATGGCGATACCATTGTGGTACGCGCTTTTGTAAAGCCCACCCCTTCCATTTTTCACAGGCAGCAGACAGTGAACAAAAACGGCGAGGATATAGAGGTCCAAATCAAAGGACGCCATGACCCCATCATTGTTCCCCGCGCCGTTGTAGTTATGGAATGCATGACGGCTCTTACCGTTTTGGACGCCATGATGATAAATATGTCCGCGCGTATGGATTCCTTGATTAATTTTTATAAAAAATAATATGCACTCAATTATTCAAAACGAATTTTAATTCAAGACAATGATTTGACAAAAACATAAACCAAACCCAAAAAGCTCTTGTATGACAGCCGCAAACCCGTTGGAAATATACCGTTTGCAGTGTCACACAAGAGCTTTTCATTTACTGTGCTATTTACAATTTATGTCGTCCGCTTATATGCCATTCCGGCTAAGTCAAAGAGCTTATTTGGAAAGTTTATGGAAAATAATACAATTAGGTACGTCTACCCTGATTGCCGGACCGTTCATAATCATAGTTCCTTCCTCCAGATTAATATGGAAAAAGGTCATATCATTAGTCTCATGATTCAAGGAAACCAAAAATTTATTGTTGGGGAAGAAATCCGCATCCTTGGGA
>WFLY01000293.1 GCA_009177215.1 Bacillota bacterium | reverse complement strand
CACGGTCGCCTGTGCATCCTCTCTGACACTCGGCTGTTCTAAGGCGTATGCAGGAGCCTTATTCCACACCTCGTCCATCTCACCGTCAACAAACGGCGTGCCAAACATGGCAGTCACCGAATCAGGTGCTTCCGCAGCGACAGCAGTTAATGCCGAAACGGGCAGACCATTTACCGTCATCGCCGCAGCAATCAGTACGGATGCTCTTTTCTTCCATTTTCCATACTTCATTTTGCTTTTTCCTCCCTAAGATAAAATATTGATTGCTAAATTCTTCTGCTCTTTCCTCTCCTATCCTTCTCCTTCTCCTTCCTTTGCCTTGCGCTTTTAAACGCCCGCTCCTCTAATAGTTTACTATGCAACTCCGATGTATCTTAGTTTATTTATATAAATTAAGTCATCGTATATCTTTAAGTATATCAGCCCAAACCTTTAGTTCTAATCATTTATTGCTTCGTTCTGCTCATTTATTGCTATTTTATGCATTTCGTCTAATTAACATTAATATGTAATCGTTTACATTTGTTATTTTGCACATTGAAAATATATGCTTATTGTATATTTATGTCATTTTACACTAATATCACATACTTTTTTGTTATATTTACCATATTTTCCAAAAGTTTTTAACTCTGCTGTATCTATTTGCACTCACCAGTATTTATCACTTTAAATCGCTAAATTCCCTTGCATGATTTATGAAGTTATACTATAATGATAACGATTTATACAGAAAGGAATTGCCCCTACGGGCATGGTGAATACAATGAGTTTTGAATTCATTAAAAAGCTGCCTACTCCGGCAGAGATCAAAGAAGAATATCCTCTTCCCCCACAGTTAGCAAAGATCAAGGAAGCTCGTGATGCTGAAATAAGCGAAGTCATCACCGGCAAAAGCAATAAATTTTTGGTTATCATCGGACCCTGTTCTGCGGACAATGAGGATTCCGTGTGCGACTATGTCAATCGTCTTGCAAAGGTAAACGAAAAGGTAAAGGATAAATTGATTCTGATTCCCAGAATCTACACCAATAAACCCCGGACTACCGGCGAAGGCTATAAGGGCATGATACACCAGCCCGATCCCGAGAAGAAGCCTGACTTTTTAGCCGGTCTGATTGCTATCAGAAAAATGCATATCCGCGCCATTGCAGAGACCGGTCTTACCGCTGCGGACGAAATGCTCTATCCCGAAAATTGGCGATATGTTTCCGATATTTTATCCTATGTGGCAATCGGAGCCCGCTCCGTGGAGGATCAACAGCACAGACTTACCGTTAGCGGCTTTGACGTACCTGCAGGCATGAAAAATCCTACCAGCGGCGACTTTTCCGTTATGCTGAACTCTGTTTATGCGGCACAGCATCCCCACTCCTTTATCTATAGAGGCTGGGAGGTAAACACCACGGGCAATGAGCTTGCACACACCATATTGCGGGGCGCCACCAACAAATACGGCCGCAATGTTCCCAACTATCACTATGAGGACTTAAGCCGCCTCTTGGAGATGTATCAGGACATGAATTTAAAGAACCCTGCCTGTGTTATCGATTCCAACCATTCCAACTCCAATAAACAATTTGAACAGCAGATTCGTATTGTCAAGGAGGTTATGCACAGCCGCAAGCTGAATGCCGACATACACAGTCTTGTAAAGGGCGTTATGATTGAAAGCTATATCGAAGAGGGATGTCAAAAGGTAGGCGGCGGCATCTATGGCAAATCCATTACAGATCCCTGCCTTGGCTGGGAAGCTTCCGAGAGACTGATATATGATATTGCAGAATATGAATAAAGAAATTCCTAAAAAGCAAAAAAGAATTCCGGTTCATTCTAAAACTAAACCGGAATTCTTTTTTCATTCAGTTATGCTCTCGGATGTGCCTTTGCATATACCCCCCGCAGATGATTACGGTTCATTGCCGCATAGACCTGCGTGGTAGAGATATCCGAATGCCCCAGCATCTCCTGCACACTTTTCAAATCTGCACCGTTCTCCACCAAATGTGCCGCAAAGGAATGCCTCAAGGTATGAGGCGTAATCTCCTCCCGGATTCCAGCCTTACCCGCATAGTTTTTGATCAACTTCCAAAATCCCTGCCTGCTCATAGGACTTCCTGTACAATTAACAAACAGCACTCCGGTGTCCTCATCCCTTAACAGCGCCGGACGACCAATCTGTAAGTATTGCACAAGTGATTTTTTCGCATTCTGTCCGAAAGGAATCATTCTTTTTTTGCTGCCGTCATGACAAATCAGCTGCCCAAGCCTAAGATTCAAATCGGATACCTGCAGCGAGATCAATTCCGTGACACGAATTCCTGTGGCGTAAAGCAGCTCAAGCATCGCTTTATCCCTAAGCTCCTTAGGACTATTGCCTGAAGGCTGGGAAAGCAGACGGGAAACGTCATCCACGCTTATAATTCCGGGAATCCTTTTCTCTATCTTCGGCGCCTGCAGGTTCTCGGATATATTCTTAACCACAATCCGCTCCTTATGTAAAAAATGATAAAAAGCTTTGATAGATGCGATATTTCTGGAGATAGTCGCCGTCTTAAAATTCTTCGACTCCAAAGCCCGAATAAATTCTTTCAGATGCTCTTCCTCCACTGCACTCACCTCTGTAATCCCTTTATCTTCCAAAAAAACACGCAGTTTCATCAAATCACGACGATACGATAACTGTGTATTCTTTGATTTTTTAACCACATCCTGCAAATATACCATAAATTAATTAATTGCTTTCTCCATCCATCTGAACCCTTACTCACCAT
>WFLY01000148.1:4912-10797 GCA_009177215.1 Bacillota bacterium | reverse complement strand
GGCAGAAATAACGGAACAATTGCTGCCTCTCTAAAATAAATAGAAAAAATTTTAATATATGGCTTCCTATCTTAATTTTTTCAGTAAAAAGAGGTTAATTAACCGGTAAATCCTAGTAAANCNAAAGACTGNCCGGGTNATTTGTTTTGCCAGATNTGTCTTGTATTTTTACTTTTTGNNATTCGCTAAAATTTTTTATTTCGCCAAGTGTGCGAATCCGCTTGGCATAGTCTATTCCAACAGCATCGTCAATGTCTTTTAGAACCTTATCACTAACATCTGCTTATATGCGTGCCGATATATAATTATAATACATAGATATATTTTAGAGGCAAAAGGAGACCGGCTATGAGAGTTACAAATCTTTTCGATGAATTGGAAAAACGAATTATTATTGACCCTGCTTCCGGAAAGGCTTCACAAAATCACAGGAGCGCCACAGCTGCAGTTTCCGGTGAGGATAATTCAAAAAATGATGATACCGGTGTTTCATTAGAAATTTCAGATACGGCAATGCAAAAATATATTGACCTGTTAAATTTTCAACAAAATATGGAGGCGGCAAAACAGCAAAAGGACGCTGCGAAGGATTCTGCTAATGAGTTGGGAAAGATTTTGACTATTTTCCGACGGATTTTAAACGGCGACAGAGTTCCCCAAAAGGATGAGAAAAAGCTTATAGATTATAGTCCGGAAATGTATCAAGCAGCAAAGGCAGTGGCTGCAATGTCTAAAAATAAAAAGCCCAAGGATTACAAATCTGTTGATAAGGATGACGAATCAAACAAGAATCAACAACAGGAATCAACAGGTATTATTAAAATGCATGAGAACGGCGCTGATATTTCTGCTGAGAGTGTTTTGACGGAATTGCCGGAATAGCTTTTCTGTAAGACTTTATTCGAGAGACAGGGTAACTATGTCCTAATGCGTTACCTTCTGTTGCTTACAACATTTTGGGAAATCAGATACACCTGTAATTTGTTATATAAATGAGTAATCTGACGGTTCTAATCCATAAGGGGTATCAGATGGCTGATTCCCCAAAATATCGTATGTGCCATTTGCACACCCGTGTATTATATCATATCTTCCACAAATAATCCAGACACTATTTAATAATTTCACGATCCCATAAAACATCTCCTGTCACACGCACATCACTGTTTCATAATGTTTAGGCGCAGGACAATCCCGGCACTCTGCCGATACACCCCATCAGATACTTATGTATATGCACATTCCCGTATAACAAAATAGGAGAAGCACAACATACCTGCTGTGCTTCCCTCCTGCCGATTGATTCGGCGTGTAGTGCTGGTGGCCGGACTTGAACCGGCACGGGGTTGCCCCCGAGGGATTTTAAGTCCCTTGCGTCTGCCTATTCCGCCACACCAGCTGACGCTATATATAATGCGCATACGCACCCGAAAGCTACGCTTCCTCGTTTTTCACATCGTATCCGCCTATACAGAACCGCATAATAAACATATAGTAAGGTTTATCACACAGTCCAAATGGATGGAGGTGGATTCGAACCACCGNAGCAATTTGCAGCAGATTTACNGTCTGTCCCCTTTGGCCACTCGGGAATCCATCCATTCAGAGCATATGCTCTAACAATGTGAAATTNTATCATAAATTCAAATNAATTGCAAGTATTAAAATTGTATAGGTGATACATCCGGAGNGAGCGGTTCCATTTTATACTCGGGAAATTGGTCTATTAACTCCTCAAGGCATAATCTGGTATTATATACAATGTCATGAGCAAGCATAACTACTTTTTTCCGTTTCAGGGTACTTTCTCGGGCGTTTTTGATTAATTGTTCCGGCGTGGATTTTGTCACAGCGTCCTCCAGACTTCCGTTCCAATCAAAATAGATATAGCCTTTTTCCGTCATTTTCTCAATAATATCCTTGTATACCTTTTTATTATATGCATTAATGCTGCCGCCGGGAAAGCGAAACAGCTTGACTTCCACTCCGGTTACTTCATATACGATTTTATACGCCTCCTCGAAATCTGCCAGATAGCTATCCACACTTGCATAGATTTCTTCATAATTGTGATGATTACAATGTATTCCTATGGTATGCCCCTCTTCCACAATTCTGCGCGCCACATCAGGATGCTTTTCTACGTTCTCTCCCACAACAAAAAAAGTTGCCTTAATATTTTTCTCTTTCAATATATCCAGTATTGCTACAGTATTTTCCTCAGAAGGTCCGTCATCAAAGGTAAGATACATTGTCTTAGGGTGATAATAGTAATCTATCCCCTGAGCAATTCCGGATACCAGTTTTTCCTGATATTCGGGGTCACAGATAGCCTCTCTTTCCTTTTTGTTGGACAAGAAACTTGTCTCAATCAGGCAGGATGGCATAGAAGTCTCCCGTATCACATAAAGCTCTCTACTCTCTCTAAGCTCCCTGTCCTGCGCCCCCGTCTTATTCAAAGCTCCCATATGTACCAGCTGTGCAAGGCGCTTACTGTTGCCCGAAGCATCTGCGCAATACCATGTCTCAATGCCCGTTACTTTACTTTCCTTTTCCTCACAGGCATTTTGGTGAATACTGATATATAAATCGGCGTTTACCGATTCTGCTATATTCACCCGTTCCTCCAAGGTAAACTGTGCGTTATCGGTCTCTCTTGTAAGCTTTACTTCATATCCCAGTTCAATCAGTTTATCCGAAAGTTTTTTTGCCAGCTCCAGATTGACTTCCTTCTCCAGAACATCGCCTCGGCTGCTGCCCTCGTCCTCTCCACCGTGCCCCGGGTCAATAACAATCAGCGGGGTATGAGGCGTCATATCATTATGAGACACTGAAAGCTGCAATCCTGCGCCGCCTGACAATGCTTCCATATTCCATGAAGCCCCTCCGTTTTCCGTGATCTCCGTAAATGCTCCCATCAGCATTGTTCCCGTCAACATGGGAACTGTTTTTTCTTTTATCAGGAATTCTCCGTTTGTCTCAATGGTTTCACCTTGAATCACTAAAGACCTCTTTTGTGTATCTGTAATGAAACGAACAACATACAATATTACCAGCCCTGCGGCTGCTACGGACAATAATAGAAACACTGATGCCACTATTTTCTTCCAATTTCTGTTATAATTCCACTTAATTCTGCTGTCATATGGGCATAAACGCACCAGCTTTACCTCTTCTCTATAATACTTTTTCCTACTGAGCTGTCCGTACATAATCATATTCCTCATTTCTTAATCTTATGAATTTCGTTCAGCCTGATATTCCTAAAAAGTTCTTGACGCCAACTGTCCGTGCCGATACGGTCGCCCGGCTCATTGCTTTCGGGAATAAAAAACCTCTGCGCAACTGTTATATACAGCATACGCAGAGGTCTCGTCAAAATATCATATTTTTTGCATAATATTTTCATATTTTTTCCATAAAAGTTGCATCATCGGGAAATTTTTAAAAACAGCTCGTTGATTCCCTCAAAAAAACCAATCGTTACCACAGTATTGCCATCCTCTATTCCGGCAAAGCTATACTTTTTAAAATTGGGAGTAATCTCGGACAGAGGATTGACTCCTTCATATTTCTGCGGCTCCCCAAGTCCCATATATTCACTCCATTTTTTTATGATGTCATCAGGATCAATGTCGCTCCATGAATACTGNGTCCGGACGTAAAATTCGNANACTTTTCCGGTATCTGCGTCCACATAAGCATCAAGCAGCCTGTTTTCCTTGTTGGCATTCTGCTTGTCAGTGTCCAGACTGATTTTCCACACCAGTACGTTGTTACGAGGCTCCGGCACATCTATTGCGGAATACATCACTGCACTATAAGCGCTCCCGGAAAGTGATATGACAGACTCCGGAAGAATCCCCAGCTCCTTTAAATCCTCAATCCCCTGATTACACAGATCAATCCCTTCCGTCTTTGGAATTTCCTGCCCAGAGGAATCCTTTCTGTTTACCACAAAGGCAAAGGTTCCTGTCAATTCCTGATAATCCAAACTTACGGAATCATTTCTTGTCATAGCGTTTTGGTCGCTCTCGGGTAGAATTTGGTTATTCAGGCTCTTTGACAAAATATACAGCTTTTCACTGCTGCTCAAGGAATAACGATAACCTTCGGTACCTGTCTCTATCTCCTGAAACTGTATCTGATTCAGTATTTTATTATCTCGATATTCCGCCAAGCCCTCAGGACCCCAGACAGCTATTCCCACAATCACCGCCGCAAGGGGCACCAGCAACAGACTAATTTTCNTTATTCTCATGTATNNNCTCATTTNNGCACTGTTTTTAATGACTCNGCTTGTTTTGACAATGCGCATTGGGCAACGTTCTGAGGCAATTTATCCGACAATATAAATCGGATACTGCTTCCCTCGCCTACCTTGCTCTCTATCTGTAACTCGCTGTGATGCAGCCTTAAAATTTCAACACACAGAGCCAGACCCAGCCCTGCACCGTTTCTGCTCCGGGAACGTGACTTGTCCACCATATAAAATGCCTCTGTCACCTTTTTTACCTCTTCTTCAGGAATACCCACACCATAATCCCTGACTTCAAAGGCATAGCCCTCCTCCAATCTTTTTCCTGAAATTTCCACGATTCCTCCCGGCGCAGATGCCTTACAGGCATTATCCACCAAATTCAACAACACGGATTTTATAAGATTACTCTCCGCATAGACAGTTCCTTCATCATAAGAAATTTGAAGCTTCTGCTCCACAGCTTCCGTAAACATATCCTCCAGATAATGAAACAATAGACCTGCGTCAAATGGCTGAGGTTCTATCTGCTCTCTCTTCGTAACAATAATATCCAATAATCTAAAGGACATATTTTCCAAACGTTTGCCCTCGGTATATATGTAACTGGAAGATAAAAAATGCTTCTCCTCGTCCATTTTTCTGGAGCGAAGAAGGTCTGCGTATCCGATGATGGCAGTGAGAGGAGTCTTTAATTCATGGGCAAAAGCGGCAATAAAATCCTCGCGTGCGCGAACCTCATCCCTCAACTCACCGATAGTATCTTCCAATATATTCGCCATACTGTTAAAATCCATCGTAAGCTGCCCCAGCTCATCATTGCTCACGAGCTGCGCTCGGTGACTGTAATCGCCTNNAGACATTTTTTTTGTGGCACGAGNTANAAGCGCAATAGGTTTTGTGNTCCACAANCAAATAAAAAGNATTACCACTGTGCTGCAAAATAACATTGCCACCGTTACCTTACGATAAACCAAAAACCCTAAGGTCCTCTCCGCAAATATTTCCGTCACATCCTCCATGGTTTCCAAATACAAATGACGATTCAGGGCGTCCACCATAATACCTGTCTGAATATAATAATGCTCCTTTTCCTTGATTATCTGATAAGTTCTGTTTTCTTCGTTTATCTGCTGAAGCAGAGTAGTGTCTTCCAGAAAACCGTCGCTGACATACAGGGGCTTACGATCCTCGTCCGACAAGCGTAAAAGCCTTCCCGTGCCTTGTCCGCCTCCCTGTAGCTTGGCGCCAATCTGGTTTACAGCCACATCCTGCAGCAAATCATATTTTAAGGGTACATTGAGCGCCGCCGTCTCAAAAGCAAACTGTAAAATATTGCTGTCATCCATCGCCTGCTTAATCTCTCGGTTTAACGCCGTATCAAACACATAATTTACAAAAAAATAACCGCTGAAACCAAATGCCGTCGCCATTATGATAATCGTCCATAACAGAATTTTATACAAAAATTTCATGGGTGCCCATTTCCTCCCGGAGTGTNTCTTATATTTCNAACCGANAACNTACCTTANACACNGCTACCAGATTGTNCNCCCAACCCATTNTCCGGCGTAATCTCNGCACATGGAGATCCAANNTNCGGCTGTCNNCAAAATATTCGTCTCCC
>WFLY01000148.1:0-4907 GCA_009177215.1 Bacillota bacterium | reverse complement strand
CTTNTCATATAAGTTTNCCCNAAAAAGGGCAATATTTTTATTACGGATAAACAACACCAGCAATCCATATTCCTTATTNNTTAAAACAATAGACTTTCCCGCCTTCGTCACCTTTCTTGCCTCTGCATCCACATCTACATCTCCTACAGTCAAAAGGCTCTCCNTTTTGTTATATCTTNTTAAAACTACCTCNACTNTTGCCACNAGCTCCACCACATCAAAGGGCTTAACCAGATAGTCCTCCGCACCCAGCTTTAAGCCTTTAACCCTGTCTTTAACCTCATGCTTTGCCGTAATGAAAATCACGGGAACCTTTAACGGTCTGATATATTCCATAATATCATAGCCGTCGGCACCCGGCAGCATCACATCAAGCAAAATCAGATCAAACTGCTCCGACTCAATCAGTTCGATTGCCTCCAGCCCATCCTGCACACTTTTACAATAATATCCTGCGGCAGATAAATTGATATCAATCAAATCACAAATTGGTTTTTCATCGTCTACAATCAGTATCCTAATCATTCTTCCTTTGTCCACCCCCAAGATTCTCTGATGATTTCCACCAGACCGCCTACAGTATCCTCCTCAGTACACATATAATAATCTTCAAAATCCGTATCCACGTCAAAACCGTCTGTCCGCTGGTAGTAAATGTGACATTTCGTGTCAATTAAAAGCTCTCCGTCAGGTCCTGCATAGCTGTATCTGCCAAGCACAACCAAATCCTTCATGCCATCCCCGTCCATATCACGGCAAGCCATTCCTTTTAACGCATACAGATTATCATAATCCTCCATAGGCTGAAAACTCCACACGATATATCCCTGCTCATTCACCAGATATATCATAAAAATATCATACTCTGCCATACTGATAATACCCGGCACTACCCGTAACAGACCTTGTTTTTCAAAGCGTCTGTAATAGCATTGCTCCTCTATCACCTGAAAGTCCTTGTCAAGCAGCTCATCCAATGTGGTCGCGGTGTATAAAATCTCCGTGGAATTGCCGTCACGCACATAGGAAACAATAAAATCAATACTTTTGTTCATGCTGAAACGGTTAATTTTATCTGAAATACGCCAATCCCGATAAAAAGAGCCGTTCTTCTGAAACAGCACATCTCCAACTTTGTAGGTCTTTCCCTCATATTCTCCCGTACTGTTTTCACAATTGGTAATCAGTATAATATCCGTGAGTCCATCCTTATCTAAATCTTGAAATGAAACTGCTGCAATCCCCTTGGTTGGCTGTTTCATTTCTCCCAAATAACGGTTATTTGTCTCCAGCTGATTTGTCTTAAAAAGTATATTTCCGGCACTGTCCGCCAGCAAAATTGCCATTCTGTTGTACTTTTCATCAAAAATCGGCAGGAACATAACTTCCCCCTCACCGAAGGTCTCCAAAATCACCGAAAAACATTGATTTTCAATGACAGTAAAACCATTTACTTCTATATCTCCTACGCTTTCAATAGCAGAAAATCTATTTTCATATTCCTCATACTGTCGCAGCAGCACATCCGGTTTCTCCTCCGCCGATGTCTGAAGGGGAAATAACAAGAGACTGCATATACAGACTAATATGATTAAAGCTATGCATTTTTTCCACACAGGCGCCACCTCTTTCGGAATCATCCTTTGTAACTGCAGATAGTATACTACAACAATGTATCATTTTTGCAATTATTGTATTTCAGTATAACCCCGCAGGTTTTCGGCAGCTCTATTTGAATTTTACCCGCTTTTAATTCATATTCCCGTCTCTCCAGACTATAACCGTTTTCATCGGTCCACAACAGGGTTATCATTTTTCCCCACTTTGGCACTCCTATTTCCCAGACTGTGATTTCCCTTTCCATCATTTGTTCGCTATTGTTAATTAAAATCAGACATTGACCCTTGCTGTGAAAACGGGCATACGCCAAAAAATTATAATCGCTGTCCACATATTTCAAGGAACCTGTTCTCAGCTCGTCATTTTCCCTGCGCAACCGTATAATATCCTTGTGAAAAGCAATCAACTCCCTATCCTCGCGCCCCCATGGGTAGGTCCTACGATTATCAGGGTCCGTAAAACCGCAGACTCCCGCTTCATCGCCATAATAAATAGTAGGCGCTCCCATCCAAGTCATCTGCATTACAACGGCTTCCCTGAAGACTGCCTTATTCACACCCTGCTCCGCAGCTTGAGGACCTAATGTGTTAGTTCTCCCTACCTTGTGGTTCGTTCTTGTCAAAAAGCGGGAATGGTCATGATTGGAAAGTTCATTCATTGCCACCTGCCAGCTGGGCATGGCAAAGCTTGCGTTGTGATGTCTCATTGCTCCCCAAAAGCTTTCCGCATTCCCTAATAAATCCTCCCGGAAATCATCACTATGCTTCTCCATGCCTGTCAAAAACCAGGTAACCGGCTCCATAAAGGCATCATAGTTCATTACGGTATCCCATTCGTTGCCCTGCAGCCAATCACGGGTACTGCCATAATGCTCCGCCAAAATGATGGCATCGGGATTTGCCTCCTTTACAGCCCGACGGAATTCCTGCCAAAAATGGTGATTAAAATCCTGACTATGACCTAAATCTGCCGCCACATCAAGTCGCCAGCCGTCTGCATTATATGGCGGAGAAACCCATTTTTTTGCAATATGAAGTACATAGTCCATCAACTGTTTAGAATTTTCATAATTCAGCTTGGGCAGAGTGTTATGCCCCCACCAACCGNCATAGCTATCGTTATAAGGCCATTGATTGCCATCACGAAAATCAAANTAACTGCGATAAGGACTGTCCGCACTTACATATGCGNCCTTTTNATANCCCTNGGCATTTTCATAAATGCGCTCTTTGTCNATCNACTTATTAAAGGAGCCGCAATGATTAAAAACACCGTCCAAAATCACATGGATTCCCCGTTTATGGGCTTCCTCCACCACCTTGGCAAACAGCTGGTTTCCCGCCTCTAAATTTGCCTTGTTGGCAATGCGATTAATATATTTACCGGCATGACGGTTCTCTTTCTGACCTGCGGAAAGCAATTCACCTCTATCGTCCACTATTTTCCCAAAATGAGGGTCAATATAGTCATAATCCTGAATATCATACTTATGGTTAGAGGGCGAAACAAAAAGGGGATTAAAATAGATTACCTCCACACCCAAATCCTGCAAATAATCCATTTTATCCAAAACACCCTGCAAATCACCGCCATAAAATTCTCTCACATCCATAGCCGCAGGATATCGGTTCCAATCCTCCACACGATTGACCTGTTCATAGATATAGCAATATTCTCCTGTCAATACATCATTGTCAGGGTCACCGTTGCAGAAGCGATCCACATATATCTGATACATGACAGCGCCCTTTGCCCAGTCAGGCGTCTTGAAGCCGGGAATGATCACAAAGCCATAATATTCATTAATCTCCTGCACCAGTCCTCGCACATCATAATATGCCTTTAAATGCCCTGACTGTATCTCAAAATAATAGGATATCTTTTCATCATTTAATTGCAGTTCACAAGCATAGAAATCAAAATCGTCTTTGCTCACCACCTTGCTCATCAAATGCTTTTCGCCGCAGCAAACCAAGTATATGCGGTCAACATTATTTTTAGCCGTACGAAAACGAATCGTCACCAAATCATATCTGGAAGGCTCCGCAGGAGTCACATATTCTTTTGTGGTGTCCGAAAACAAAGCACGTCTGTTAAACACGGGGCGCATGGTGGCGATATATTGCTGATTAAATTCAATTCGATGCAAGTTTTCAAAATTCATGAGATTTTCTCCGTTACATTATTTATTTTGATTATTATTCCTCAAATAAACTATAAACATTTTCAGATAAATGGGTATAATGCTTACCCTTTATATTATATTTTACAAAAAACGGAAAAATAGTGCAATAGCAGGTATTTTTTTATAAATGGTAAAAAGGACAGCTTACAAGCTGTCCTTTTTAGAGAAGGTATTTCTTTCTTATGGGGTATAGCAAAAACTATATAATGTATTGGGGGGGTTACGAGTATTATAATATCACCGGCTACCCATTTTGACTATCCCTATAATTCACAAAATTCACAATTTTTATCACATAATTTTATGAATTTTTACCAAAACCTGTTTGTCAAATATAGACAAATCTACTTTCTCACACTTTGGTAAATTCCTTATCTAAACAAACAATGCTTCAAACTCTTCCCGATTCACCTTTTCCTTTTCCAAGAGAAGCCTTGCACATTTGTGCAATATATCCTCATGTTTCAAGATGATTTCTTTTGCTTTGGAATAACAGTCATCAATAATAGATTTTACTTCTCTGTCAATTTCTGCGGAAACTGCTTCGCTGTGGGACTTAGCATGTGCCAGATCCCGTCCGATAAATACCTCATCATCGTCGTCATCATAGCAAATTACACCAATGTCTTCAGACATGCCGAAGCGAGTCACCATCTTACGAGCTACCTTGGTCGCTTTCTTGATATCACTGGAAGCGCCTGTAGTAATATCCTTAAAAATAATTTCCTCCGCAATACGCCCGCCCAGAGATACCATAATATCCTGCAGCATTCTGCCCTTTGTCATAAACATTTCGTCCTGCTCCGGCAAAGGCATTGTATAGCCTGCGGCGCCTCTTCCCGTAGGAATAATGGAAATGCTGTAGACCGGTCCTACATCGGGCAGCACATGGAACAGAATCGCATGACCTGCTTCATGGTAAGCCGTAATACTTTTCTCCTTGTCGGAAATAATACGGCTCTTTTTCTCGGTACCTATGCCAACCTTCACAAATGCTTTTTGGACATCTGCCTNCGCTATATNGNTATTTCCCTGCTTGGCGGCATTTATTGCCGCCTCATNCANCANATTCTCAAGGTCTGCTCCGGTAAATCCCGCCGTT
>WFLY01000124.1 GCA_009177215.1 Bacillota bacterium | reverse complement strand
AAAGTGCCGCAGAGAATGTCATATAACTTGCCATTTTCTGTGCGCAGGCCCCGGTTTGGCGGCAGTTTCAGCAATTTCCCCTCGTCATTACAGATCACCGCCACTTCTTCATTGAAAGGGTAAATCACTTGAATATAGCCGCCCACAATGGACTGCATTTCCTCCAGACTGCCGGATATGTCCCTTTTTATTCTGGGCTTCCTTCCTTTCCAGTGTACATTATCAAACATTTGCGGTAAATAAACTCTTGAAGCTGACCCCTCTATGCCCAATAAGGACTTTTCATCATATTTTTCTCTTTTTAAATTGTCTAAATAAACATCAAGCTTTTCAATTGCCTCCTTATTTGCAATACTTTTCTTACGAAACGTATTCAATGCCCTCCGCTGGTTATATATTTTATTCCAGAGAATAAATTATGAAACATCTGATTCCTTATATTCATATTGTTTTCGGTGCAATAAGGTGTTTCCCTCCATTCGGTTTCCAATAATAGAATACAGCTTAAATGTTTGTGTCATTAGACAAATGACAAATCCAAATTTCTTTGCACGCCGTATAATCCCTGTAGTAATAGATGTGTCCCCTATCACAAACATCATGAAAACCAAATAACAGGTAACTTGATATTTTATTTTCCCTTCTTTATTGCGGATAACAATATTATCATTTTGAAAAGAAATTTTTTCTCCTTGATTTGCAAACATAAAAATAATTTGTTTCTTTGCAAAATCTGTACATTCTAACATATTGATTCCCCTTATTTTATTCCTCTGTCACAAGCCGGTTCATAGATACAATTAGCGCACTTCTCAGAATTTGTCTGTTGAAAATCATCTAAAGAAAAATTATGCATAGCTTCTATGGTATCTTGAAATTTTTTCTTCATATTTATATCATCTTCCGGAAGCAGAATATTAAAATTCTTGTTATCAGTCAGGCTATGTATCACAATTTTCTTGACCGCATACCCCATTTCACGCAAGGCAAAACATTGTGCATAAACTTGAAATACATAGCCATCATAGATTTTTTTCACTGTACGTTTTCTTTCTATCAATACGCCTTTTTCTGCATCATACATATCAATTTTGCCGATCAGCCCATATTCAGCACAATATATATCAATTGCCGTCAAAATATTCTTTTTAGTTGAATAAGTGCTATTGTCAATAGCTTTATGCGCTGCGGTTCCTTGGATTTGACTGCCTGACTGATATAACATTCTATCCGTCTCACCATAAAGCATATGAAAATAAATAGAAGCAGGGCAAAATATAAAATCATTAAGCTGCGTAATTAAGATTTCTTCGTACATACTACACATTACCTCTTACAGAATGGTATGCTTTTGTGCATAGTCCATCCACTCTTTATTTGTTATAGTTAATTTTACCTTTTTATCTTGTGTCTGCCGTATTTTCTCCATTAACATCAAGCCTTTTCTCGCTATATTGTAAGCCCCGTTGGCATCCGCATCCTCAGGGAAATAATTGAATTGCTCATTACCCTTATCATACTTGCGAGTATCAAAAAACTCTCCTTTTTCGTTTTTTACGGGTGACAGCATATAATCAATATCTGTATTGCTTACACTGTTACGAATCTGTAATATTAACTTGATATCATCCATAAATTCCTTAAAAAATTTAGGATTATTTATACTACATATTTCATCTACCAGATTATCGCTGCAAATATTTATTCCATTTTCCTCAAGATGCCGCTTTATCTGCTGCGTAATATCAATTTCCTTAGAGTCCCATTCGCTATTCCTTGCAGGATTTCGGAAATTAAGTATTCTCTTCCCATAAGAACAGATTGTCCAATAATCCTTTAATCCTATTGCCTTGTCCGTAAAATCAGAATACTGAAAGCTTAGTTCAAAATACTCCTCCTCATAGTTATATCTAATCTTTTTAAACTTCTGAATAAACTTTTTAGCTTCCGACTCGCTGGTATATTTTGGATAAAGTAAATTGACAAATCCTGTCATCGGGTCAATTTTGCTGGTATTCCACGCAGGAATATAAAACAAAAATCCGCTCTGCTTCCCCAATTTGGCAAAGCTTTCAAAATGACTTGTCAGCTGGTAAGCGTGTAATGCTCCTCCTTTTTCTTCCGGATCTGCCTTCTTGTCCACCAGATAATTCAATTTCTCAATTAACATTTTTTNANACTTCTGGTAAACCTGTTTTCNGACNTTTTTTCGACCGTTCATNAATCCAAAATTCAAATCCTCTAAAACAACAATTGCTTGATACTTCACCATCAAGTTCGTAATTATATGAATTGCCTGACTAAGATATCCCTCCTTCAGTTCCTTGATTGATTCAATTTCCATCCAATTTCTTCTGGCATTATCCATATCTCGCTCTTTTTTATCTAACAACATGTGGTATACCCCTTGATATGGGCGGGGACACCGACCTCGTGGATGATAGAAGTGACTAACTCCTCCAGGCCGGGGGCGTGGACCTTGGGGTCCGCCTTCTCCGCCAGCCGGAGCAGGCTGTCCACCATGGCAGTCTCCCCGTAGGGCTTGCCGATAAACATAGAGGCCCCCAGGTCGCTGGCCTGCGCCGTTACCGCCTGCGTGACAAAGGAGGAGGTCACCAGGACCAGCGGCATATCCTCCCCCTGCATCCTGCTCAGGACCGACAGGCCGTCCAGACCCGGCAGGATCATGTC
>WFLY01000130.1 GCA_009177215.1 Bacillota bacterium | reverse complement strand
TAAGAGGATGCTCCAACAATTCTAACATGGCGAAGGTAGATTTGAAAATAGGCGGGCAGACTAAGGGAACCTTCTATTTCGGAGACGAGTATCCTGCAGAGTATACAATTGAAAATGTAAGCCATGGAACAGGCAATCAGGAAATTGAACTTGTTGTTACGGCTGACGATGGAAATTGGGATGCATTCATTGATTATCTTCAAATCGGTAGTGGTTCCGGAACAAGTGGTGGAACCACAGGCGGAACTACCGGTGGCGGTATCAGTGCATCTACAAAAATGGTTGCATTGACATTTGATGATGGTCCTTCTTCTACTACCAGTCAGGTATTAGATATTCTGGACAGATATGATGCAGTTGCTACTTTCTTCTTAATCGGTAATCAGATAAACAGTAATACAATACCGATTATGCAGAGACAGGTAAGCATGGGATGTGAGCTGGCAAGTCACTCATATACACATAGTGATATGAGTAATATGAGCGCATGGCAGGTTCAGAATGAAATCAATCAAACCTCGTCAGCAATCAAGAATGCCGTTAATTATGACGTAAAGTTTTTCAGACCTCCCTATTTAGCAACCAGCAATACTATGTATCAGAATATTGACCTGAACTTTATTCAGGGTATTAGCTGTAATGATTGGGAGTCAAGTGTATCTGCAACCCAGAGAGCAAACACAGTTTTAAGTAGTGTTAAGGATGGTTCTATTGTATTGCTTCATGATTTCCAAGGCAATACCAATACTGTCCAAGCTCTTCCTACAATTATTGAAGGATTAAAGAATCAGGGTTATACCTTTGTAACAGTAAGTCAGTTATTTGAGTACAAGGGAGTAAATCCTAATGTAGAGTATAAGATTTGGAGTAATGTTTACGATTAAGCAAATATAATGCTTACGGAAAGCGGCACATGGTTTTCATGTGCCGTTTTTTCTTCTAATGCATTATCGGCTGCATACAAACAATAAAGGATATGTTATAATCTTTTTACCCGTAATGATGTAGAAAAAGGTAGAGGAAAACAGCAATGCCAGATAAATCAGCTTTTGAAGCGGCAAAGAAAAAGATAATAGGGATGGACAGGCAAAGACTTGGAATAGGCACTTTGTCGGAAAAAACGGTTCATGCGATTCTAAAGAATTATTATCAGCCTGATGAAGATAAACAAGAAATTCCTATAGAAAATTATGTTGCTGATATTTATACTGACGGAGAGATTATTGAAATCCAAACCACACAATTTAACAAAATACGCAATAAGCTAACCGCTTTTTTGCCGCTGTATCCCGTTACTATTGTCTATCCCATTCCCCGGGAAAAATGGTTGATTTGGATAGACGAACAAAGCGGTGAACTCAGTAAGAAACGTAAATCTCCCGTCAAAGGAAATCCATATGTTGCCTTTGTTGAGCTTTACAAAATTAAGATGTTTCTAAGAAATCCAAATCTTCGCCTGAAGCTGGTTCTTTTGGATATGGAAGAATATCGTTTGTTAAACGGCTGGAGCCGTGATAAGAAAAAGGGATCCAGTCGANATGACCGTATCCCTACAGAGTTANTGGAGGAAATANNGATTTCCTGTNTTCAGGNNTANNTGCAGTTNATTCCCTNTGACCTTCCTGAGGNANTTACCACTAAGGAATTTGCACAGTCCGCTCATATCCCTGNTCGTTTAGCACAGACAGTATTAAATATTCTTTTTTATGTGGGAATGGTAAAGCGCGTGGGGAAAAAGGGAAAAGCATATGTATATCAGGCGGAAGAGCTGTAAATTGCTTTTATTCTTTCACTGTGTTATAATTTCCAAAGAATATGTGTATTAGTATTCGGTATTAAGATATAATGAAAATAGTAAATGTTTGTAATAATTTTTTAATGAGGATAAATAAAGGCGGGTATGAGAGGTATGATACAGAAAATCAAAGAGAAACAGCTTTTTAATATGTTATTACCTTTTTTCATACTAATTTTGGGCGCTTTACTGCGTCTGATATATCTTGCCGAAGTTCCGGGAGGTATGGATAGAGATGAGACCTTTGTGGCATGGAATGCCCTTGCCTTATTAAAGGACGGTATGGATTCTGCGGGTAATCATTTTCCCATATACCTTGCGGATTGGGGAGATGGGCATAGCGCTTTGTACAGCTGGCTGCTCATACCTATATTTGCTTTAAGTGGAGGGAAATTCCATCCTTTTCTCAGCAGGCTTCCTCAGGCGATAGTAGCTATTTTGACTATATGGACAGTATACTGTCTCTTTAAAAGAATGTTTGGAAGAACGGCAGCGCTCTGGGTAGNATTTCTTTTAAGTATTTGCCCATGGCATATTATGATGTCACGCTGGGGATTGGATGCTAATCTTGCTCCCGGATTCTTGATATTTGGTATGTACTTTTTTATACGAAGCTTGGAGGACAAGCGTTTTTTGGTCTTAACGGCGTTGGCGTATGGTTTGAGTCTGTATTGTTATGCATTGATCTGGTCTATTGTTCCGGTTTTATTGCTGCTTCAGATAATTTACGGAGCTTATCATAAAAAACTTTCCTTTAACAAGTGGAGCATCGGCTCCGCCATTTTGCTATTTTTTATGGCTGTGCCTCTTTTATTGTTTGTGTTGGTGAATTCAGGAACAATAGGACAGCTTGAACTAGGTTTTATGACAATTCCCGTTATGAATGGATATAGAGGTGGAGAACTTGCATGGAAATTGTCCGATATGTGGCATAATTTACGCAGAGTAGGAACTCTTTTATATCGCCAGAATCTGGGTTCTCCCATAGATATCCTTCTGCCCTACGGACTTTTTTATGATATAGGCAGGGTATTTATTGTTATAGGATTTGTAATTCTTTTCGGGAATATGATTCGCAAAATCATAAAGAAGGAATTTTCGTATGAATATTTTATTTTTGTGCAGCTGATAGGCGGCGGAATTGTGGCGCTTTTAGTATCGGTGAATTTACATCAAATCAATTGTTTGTTTATTCCTTTGGTGTTATGTGAAGCTTATGGTATTTGGATAACGGTTAAAAAATTAATACGCCAAAAATGGACTCCGGTAGTGTTTAGTACTTTTCTAATTGTTTTTTATCTGGTAAATTTACTGCTGTTCCAGCGTGCATATTACACGGATTACCGGGAAGTAGTGGATTCTCATTTTGGGAAGGGGATTCAGGAAGCTGTGGAGTTTGCTATGGGTCAAAGCGAGAAAATCGGAAGCGAGACAGGCAGGTATCCTGATATTATAACGGAAAAAGGTCTGCAGTTTCCCAGATTGCTTTTATTTTCTGAGATAACACCTTCAGAATATTTAGAAAATGTGGTTTACACGGTAGCTCCCGCACCTGCAAGCTTTCAGAAGGATGAAATAACTTTTCGTATCGGAATTGATTATGATTCTATACAAAGGAACAATATTTATATAATTTACTTTAACGATGTTGAGGTCTTTGAAACGGATTTTGAATTGACACAGTTCAGAGAGTGGTATGTGGCAGTTCCGCTTCAATAATCATGTGAGCCAAAGCTATGCGGAAATGAGGGAAGCATGACAGATAAAATTATAATAGGAGCAGGGCTGTATGGCTTGTATGCAGCTTTGTTCTGTGCCAAAAGAGGACAAACAGTGATTGTATTGGAGCAGGAGGAGGCTCCTTTTACAAGAGCTACTTATATTAATCAGGCGAGAGTGCATATGGGGTATCACTATCCCCGTTCCCTGTCTACGGCAATGAAGTCGGCAGGATATTTTAAGAGATTTACAGAAGAATATGATTTTTGTATTCATTCGGAATTTCAACAGATTTATGCTACCTCCAGTCATTTCTCATGGACTGACGCTAAAGAATTTCGCAAATTTTGTAAGGATGCACAAATTCCGTGCATGGAGCTTCCGGTGGAGCAGTATTTTAAGAAAGGTGTCTGTGACGGGGCGTTTCTTACACAAGAATATACCTATGATGCTTATATCTTGAGAGATTATCTGCTGGAGCAGTTAAAAACTTATCCTAATGTAAGTATTCGGTACAGGCAGCAGCTACAGAGGATTTGTAAAAAAGAAAAATATTTTGAACTACTCACAGTGGAGGGAAAACAGGAAAAGTGGCTGGAAACGTCTTTTGTGTTAAATGCTACTTATGCTTCCGTAAATCAAGTATTAAAACTGTTAGAGGGTGTGGAGCCTGAGCTTTTTCCGCTGAAATATGAGCTGTGTGAAATAATATTATGTAAACCAAGTGATACCTTGGAAAAAATAGGCTTAACTGTGATGGACGGTCCTTTTTTCTCTATTATGCCTTTTGGTAAAACAGGCTATCATTCTTTGACCTCTGTTACGTTTACCCCTCATAAGACCTGTTATGAGTCGGCTCCTGATTTTTCCTGTTATTTAAGACAGGCTTCAGACGAAAATGGTGGAAAAGCTTCCTTCTGTAGTGGTGGAAGCCTTGGTAACTGTAATTTCTGTGAAAACAGACCGGAAAGTGCATGGGAATATATGTCCGCCCTTGCCCGCAAATATATCAGGGATGATTTTGCTTTTGCGTATGAAAAATCCTTGTTTTCCATGAAGCCTATTTTGAAGGCGTCGGAAATTGATGACTCCAGACCTACGGTAATAAGATATTCATCCACTGAGCCAACCTTTCTCAGTGTATTGTCGGGAAAGATTAATACGGTATATGATTTAGATGAATTTTTGGAATAAAGGTTAATAATTTGTCTGACGGTGTTTCCAAAAGCATATATGTGTTGTACAAATGCTTTGGATTGGAGAAGGAAAATGGTTGCAATGAAAGAGAAAAATTTTGTTTCCTGCATAATTTATCTGCACAATGATGGTGAATATGTGAAATATTTTCTAAATAAGGTATGTGGGGTAATACAAGAAAATTTTGAAAAATACGAAATAATATGTGTGAATGACGGTTGTATGGACGATACTCTGGAGCAGATTCAAAGCTTTTTGGAGGAGAGTAATCATCACCATGTGCTGAGTCTGATTAACCTAAGCTATTATCAGGGAGTGGAAGCCGCAATGAATGCGGGCAGAGACTTGGCGGTAGGGGATTTTTTATTTGAATTTGACAGCTGTATAATGGATTTTGAAGCTTTCCTGATTATGGAGGTATATCGAAAATCCTTGAAGGGCTATGATGTGGTGGCGGCTTCTCCGAAATATTATGTTCCCTTTACCTCAAGGCTGTTTTATTTTGTTTATAATTTAGGTAATCACAGTAAAAATAAGCTGCGTCAGGACAGATTCAGGATTGTTTCCCGCAGAGCGGTAAATAGAGTAAACCAGTTGAATACCTACATTCCTTATCGTAAGGCATTATATGCCAGCTGTGGTCTGAAAACGGAAACCATTATTTATGAGAATATGAAGTATACCAGAAAAGAAAGGAAAAGGGAAGAGAGGGGAACTCGCAGTATGCTTGCCATGGATACGCTAATTATTTTTACGGATGTACTGGAAAGGCTGTCCATGTTTTTAAGTGTGGTTTTCTTTGCCGCCCTGTTGATTGTATTCGGTGATGTTATTTATTCTATTTTCAGTGCCACCAGACCTGTAGAGGGATGGCTTTCCATTATGGTGCTAATGTCTTTGGGATTTTTTATGCTGTTTGTTATGCTTACATTAATCTTTAAATATTTGTCCGTCATATTGAATGTATCATTTAAAAGACAAAGATATGTTATAGAAGGAGTGGAAAAGCTGACAAAATGATGTGGACGATTATTTTTCCTGTATTGAATGAGAGGCTTCGGCTGGAGAAAGGTATTGTTACTACAATGGAATATTTGGAGAGCATAGGCTTTCAGAACTATGAGATATTGATTGTGGATAACGGTTCCGAGGACGAAACTCCTGATATCGCTTCCATGCTATGTGATAAATATTCTAAGGTAGTTTATGAGAGAATAGGTGTCCGGGGAGTAGGCGCGGCATTCCGCCGTGGAGTGGAATTAAGCCATGGAGATATTATAGGATATATGGATGTTGATTTGTCTACCAATATTAAACATTTGGGAGAAGCAATAGAGATATTCCACAAAGATAAACAGCTGGAATATATTAACGGAAGCCGTTTTGCCAAAGAATCCGATACGCAGGGCAGAAAATGGTATCGCAAGATTACTTCTCAGGGACTTTTGATATTATTAAAAGTATTTTTACAAATGAAAAGTACGGATGCCATCTGCGGCTTTACCTTTGTCCGCAGAAAAACGGCGATTTCTCTTGTGGAGGGCTGCAGTCAGGATAACGGTTGGTTTTACATGATAGAGTTCCTGCTTAGGGCGGAACGCAGAGACGTAAAAATTCTGGATTATCCGGTAGAATGGCAGGAGGATTACAACACTACCGTAAAGTTATTCAAAACGGTATGTAATTACATCAGACAGATAGCCAGATTATTCTGGGAGTTCAATATTAAAAAACACATATGAATAGATGTTGTGATTAAATATAGTGTTTTCTATTAGTCGGGTTAAAGGTGTAGAATAAGAGAATTGTTGAAAGATAAAATGAAGAAAGGGAAAGTGCAGGCATTTTCGCTTGAGGCTTGGTGTAAAATATGAACGGACACATTAAGAGAATAGATTTGACCAGAGATTTTCAGGCACACAGAGAAGAGTATTTATCTGCAATCACAAAGGTATGCGAGGAGACGGCATTTTCCGGAGGAAAATATGCGGACGCTTTTGATAAAGAGTTTGCTGATTATGTAGGTAGTAAATATGCCTGCGGCGTCAATAACGGAACATCTGCGTTACAGCTTGCCATGCTGGCGCTTGGAGTAGGACCCGGTGATGAGGTGATTGTGCCTGCGAATACATATATTGCAACGGCATGGGGAGTGACCTACACGGGCGCCACGCCGGTGTTTGCAGACTGTACCTCTGATACTTGGGAAATAGACCCAGACTCCGTAGAGAAGAAAATTACCGAAAGGACAAAAGGTATTATCGGCGTTCACTTATACGGACAACCCTTTGACTACGGCAGAATAAAGGAAATTGCAGACCGCCATGGACTGTTTGTGGTGGAGGACTGTGCCCAGTCCCATGGCGCTAAATATAATGGACGGAATGTAGGTACATTAGGTGAGCTTGGGTGTTTTAGTTTTTATCCCGGCAAGAACCTTTATGCCTTTGGCGAAGGAGGCAGCGTAACCTGCGATAAAGAAGAATACTTCCGTCATATCACCCGCCTAAAGAATCAAGGCTGTGATGTGAGATACTATCACGATGAAGTTGGCTACAATATGCGTTTGGAGGGAATTCAGGGTGCGGTTCTCAGTGTGAGCCTGAAATATTTACCTCAATGGACGGCACGCCGCAGGGAAATAGGGCAGAAATATCTCAAGGAAATCTATAATCCTTCAATTATCATGCAGGCTCATCCTGATAATACGGAGCCTGTATATCATTTATTCGTAATTACAGTGCCGGATCATGAGCATTTTATAGAATATATGACAAAGAGAAATGTGGAGTGTAACATGCATTATCCTGTACCCTGCCATTTACAAAAGGCATACGCTCATCTGGGATATGGGCATGGAGACTGCCCAAATGCGGAATATTTGGCGGCTCATTGCGTGACGCTTCCCCTGTTTCCCGAGATGAAGGAGGAGGAAGTTGACAGAGTTATCGCGCTATGCAATGAGTATCAGGCTTAAAAACTAAAATCACCTATTGCCAATATTAAAATAACGGCAACGCATATGCCTAAAAGAATAAAATCATATTTGTCGAAATGATTGTTTTGTTTTTTCTTTTTCATAAGCTATTCTCCTCTTCATTTTTCTTGGATCTGGGTAGGGAAAAAATAAATTCGCTGCCCTCTCCTGGGGTGCTGATAACATTAATATGTTCACCATGGGAATGAATAATTTCTTTTACGATAGAAAGTCCCAGCCCGGTTCCTTTTTTATCTTTTCCGCGGGATAAATCCGATTTATAAAATCTATCCCAAATCAGCTTCAAATCCTCCTTTGGAATACCGATACCGGTATCCTTCACAGATATAAAAAGCTTGTTTTTCTTTTCGGAGGTTTCGATTTTAATAGTGGAATTATGATGGCTGAACTTAATGGCATTATCCATCAGATTATAAAGCACTTGTTGTATTTTGCCGATATCGGCATTTACATACATAATATCCTCGGTGAGAACCATCTCAATGGCAATGGTCTTATTGCGGCAGGTTCCCTCAAAAGAGGCAGCAGTATTGCGTATTACCTGATTAATGTCAAAGTCTGTTTTGTCTAACAGCATTCCCTTTGTATTCAGATTATTCAGGGTGAGCAAGCTATTGGTGAGCTTGGTAAGCCGTTCAGTTTCATTTAACACAATATTCAGATATTTATCATACATTTCCGGCGGAATCGTGCCGTCAATCATTGCTTCCAAATAACATCTTNTGGAAGTAAGAGGAGAGCGGAAGTCGTGAGAAANATTTGCCACAANCTTTTTCTGANCGTCCTCAGACCNTGCAATTTCATTTGCCATGTAATTCAGACAGGCNGCAAGATAACCGATTTCGTCCTCGCTTTCTATTTGAAATTCATAGTGCATATTGCCGGTGGCATACTGCTCGGAAGCATAAGTAATCTTGCGGAGAGGTATATAAACCATCTCGGTAAAAAATATCAAAATAATCAAGGACAACAGGAACAGTATTACCAGTGTAATATAAGAAATACTAAGAAAGCCGTTGCGGGATTCAGTAATGCTGTCTAAGGTACAATGAATAACCACATAACCTTTTACCATATANTTAGAGGNAATAGGTGCAAATACAGTGAGCACATCACTTTCAAAATTATCAAAAAAATTACTGATAGTATAGTAGGAGCCGCTGGTGACGGTAGGGTCAAAATTTTCAATCATGACAGTGTCTTCCACATTCAAAGGAATGTTGGTATCCAACACCAAACGACCGGAAGGGTTGATAATACGAATAGTGGAATTTAAGTAAATTGCCAGAGCGTCCATCTGATTTTTTACGGTTTCCAGACTGGTTTCACTGGTGTAAAGTCCGCTGGCGTAGGTATTGGCTATCAAGGTTGCCTCGGAATAGAGACTTTCCGCTTTTTCACGAACTAGATATTCCATGGTCATATTAGGCACAAAGGTAGTGATGATAATAAAGCCAAATGTGCCAAAAATGATATATGCCAATATAAATTTCAGATAGAGAGTTTTTTTCATGTCCGTACCTCAAATTTATATCCGATTCCCCAGATTGTGGAAATTTTCCAATTATTGTGGTCTTTGATTTTTTCCCGCAAACGTTTGATATGTACGTCCACGGTCCGGGTGTCGCCGATATACTCGTAGCCCCAAATCTGATCCAAAAGCTGCTCTCTGGTAAACACATGGTTGGGAGAAGAAGCAAGAAAATATAAAAGCTCCAATTCTTTTGGCGGCATATCAATAGTCTTTCCCATGTAAATAACGGAATAATTAGTCAAGTTAATAGTAAGGTCAGAGTATTCCACACACTTATCATTGGAGTTTTCAGAAACGATATTTGTGGGCTTGTAACGGCGCAGCACCGCCTTCACCCTTGCCACCAGCTCCTTGGAATCAAAAGGCTTCTCAATATAATCATCAGCTCCCAGCTCTAAGCCAAGAACCTTGTCAAAAACCTCGCCCTTGGCAGAGAGCATGATAATCGGAACGGAATATTTTGCGCGGACTTCCCTGCACACCTGATAGCCGTCTATTCCCGGAAGCATTAAATCCAAAAGGATTAGGTTAGGATATTGGCTCTCCATAATGGGCATAACGGATTCACCGTCATTTACAATAATAGTATCATAGCACTCCTTAGTTAAATAGAGAGAAATCAACTCTGCAATGTTATTGTCATCATCTACAATTAAAATTTTTTGTTTGCTTACCATAGTCTTCCTCATTTCCGTCATACATTCCAAGCTTCCACAGGATTTCCCATAAAATTCTGTTCTGATAAAGCTATTATATAGTTACATTTATTTAAAGGTAACTATAGTCACGCCTGCATCGCCCTCACCGTATTCTCCCAACCGGTATTCCTTTACATATTTAAGACGTTTTAAATGGGAATGGACCGCATTTCGCAAAGCGCCGGTACCTTTTCCGTGTACCACCCGCACGCTGGGCAGATGAGCAATATAGGCATCATCTAAATATTTGTCAAGCTCCGCTATCGCCTCGTCAGTTGTTTTGCCCAAAAGATTGATTTCTGTGGATATGGACATAGACTTTGACATTTTCAACTTGCCTGTGTTGGTGCGCTGTAAAGCGGGAGCGTTGACAGAAGGCTCTTCTATAGATATCAAATCGTTGATATTGGTCTGTGTGCGTATAATGCCGCACTGTACAAAGAGATTACCCTTAGCATCGGGCAGGGAGCTTACAGTGCCTTTAAGTCCCATAGAAACAATTTTTACGCTATCTCCTTTTTTTATCTTTTTGGGGTCTAGGGCTTTTCGTGCAGAAGATTTATTTTCGGATTTACCCAAAGAAAGGCGGTCGTTTTTCTCTTTGATTTTGTCGCGAACCTTCTGACGCTTCTTCTCTAAATCCTTGATATCCGCGCCGGCACCCAGTTTATTGAAATCACGGATAGTTTCATCGGCAACTTCCTTCGCCTCCTGCAAAATCTCTCTTGCCTTTTCATTTGCCTCCCGGATAATACGGTCCTTTGCAGCATCTATCTTTTCGTTTTTATGTTGAAGCTGTTCCTGAAGAGTACGGATTTTTTCTTTATAGCTGGCAATCTCACGCTGTTCCTTTTCAATGGTTATGCGGCTCTGCTCTAAATCCGCAATCACATCCTCAAAGCTTTTATCCTCCTTGCTGATTTGCTCCTTCGCCGCGCCGATAATCTCATCGGATAACCCCAGCTTAGAGGAAATGGCAAAAGCATTACTCTTGCCGGGAATGCCGATAAGCAGTCTGTAGGTAGGCTGTAGTGTCTCCACGCTGAATTCACAGCAGGCATTTTCCACAAAATCAGTGGAGAGTGCGTAAATTTTTAACTCACTATAATGTGTGGTTGCCATGGTGCGAATGCCTCTGTCATGCAAGTGGTTTAGAATGGCAATTGCCAAGGCAGCGCCCTCCGTAGGGTCGGTACCTGCTCCAAGCTCGTCAAATAAGCACAGGGAATCCTCATCCGCATGTTGTAAAATGTGGACAATGCTTGTCATATGGGAGGAAAATGTGGATAAGCTCTGTTCAATACTCTGTTCATCACCGATATCCGCATAAACCTGTGTAAAAATGGAAAGCTCTGAGCGGTCAAGCGCCGGAATATGCAGACCCGCCTGTCCCATAAGGGTAAATAAGCCCACGGTTTTCAGGGAAACCGTCTTACCGCCGGTGTTAGGACCGGTGATAATCAGCAAATCAAAATCTTTGCCTAAGTGAATATCAATAGGCACTACCTTATTTTTATCCAATAGAGGGTGGCGTCCCTTTCTAATATTAATGTAGTGTTCTTTGTTAAAAACAGGCTCCGTGGCATTTTGCTCCAAAGCAAGCTTTGCCTTGGCAAAAATAAAATCAAGGAGAGTCATCATTTTCTGATTCATCGCAAGCTCCTCGGTGTGTAGCGCCGCCTGTGCGCTAAGATCCGCCAGAATAACCTCAATTTCTTCTTGCTCCTGTAAATCAAGCTCTTTTAGCTGATTGTTAAGGTTTACCACGGCAGCAGGCTCAATGAAAAAGGTGGAGCCGGTGGCGGACTGGTCATGTACCATACCGTTCACCTGACTCTTGTACTCGGATTTTACGGGAATACAGTAGCGGTTATTGCGCATGGTAATTACCGCATCCTGCAAATAGGTGCGGTAGGAGCCATTTAGCATGGAGTTTAGCTGAGAATGAATTTTCTCGTTGGTCAGCTGTTTATTTCTCCTGATACTCTTTAATTTAGGGCTGGCGTCGTCGGCTATTTCTTCTTCCGAAAGAATACAGCGGTATATTTCATTGGCAAGCTGTGTCAATGGCGTAAGATGCTCAAAATAGGCGTCCAGACTATCATCGGGAGTATCGTCTCTATCCTTTTTGCCATAAGTCTTGATTCGGTTTACATTGTCCAAAAGCCCTGCTATTTTTAATAATTCCGTGGCGGACAGAGTACTTCCGATTTCCAGAGATTTCAGGGAAAAACCAAGGTCTCGATTGTTGCCGAAAGAAGTGGAGCCTACCTTGAACAAGCGGGAGAGAGCGTCTTTTGTCTCTGCCTGAGCTTTCTTGATTTCCTCTAAATCTATGGAGGGTAAAAGCGCCTCGCACAGCCTTTTACCCGGTTCTGAATCAGCCTTGTCTGTCAAGGCTTGAATAATTTTGTTGTATTCCAATGTTTTAAGTACTTTCTGATTCATAATAATCTCCATTCAGGAGCGTTTACGCGATGAGGCGACGAGAAATTTGCAAAGGCGGTTTTTCGTCTGCCACTAAAGCTATTTGTGACGCTCCGGCACAAATAGTGATAAAAGTTTTGCTTACTACTCATGTGCTTATCTTACCACAATCACCTGTAATATTGCAATCTAACAGTGAAAATGAGAGGAATTTATTACCGCGCGGCATCATTCCTTTTTCTTTACTTTTTTCCCCGAATCCGATATACTTATCATCATGAGAAGACCTGTTTGATTCCTAAAAAGGAGGCTTAAGGATGCCGGAACTGGAACCCAATCAGCAAAGTGATTTTATGATAGAAAAAATTAAACAGCGCCCTATCAACAAGAAAAAACTCATAAGGCAAACCCTTGTGACAGCAGCTATGGCAGTGATTTTCGGGCTTATAGCCTGCTTTACTTTTCTGGTTTTGGAGCCTGTTCTCAGTAACTGGCTCCATCCGGAGGAGCCTCCTCAGATTGTAGTATTTCCGGAGGATTTAGAGGAAATGTCGCCGGAGGAAATGTTGCAGAATAACATGCAGCAGGAGAGTCAGCAGGAGACGGAGCCTGAAAACCTGACGCTGGAGGAGGAACAGATTCAGGAGATTTTGTCGGGGGTTACTCTGGATATGGATAATTATAAGCAGCTTTATAACGCAATGTCCATATATGCGCAGGAGCTAAACCAGTGTATGGTAACTATCACCGGAATAACTTCCAATCTGGACTGGCTGAATAATGTACAGGAGAGCAGAAATCAATCCTCCGGTGTTATTGTTGCCAATAATGGTAAGGAGCTTTTTATTCTGGCAGATTATACGCCGCTGCGTAAGGCGGAAAGACTGACGCTTACCTTTTATAATGGAATACAGGTTAACGCACAGCTAAAGAAGCAGGACTTGGCCACTAATCTTGCTGTGTTATCAGTAAGTCTGGAGGGCTTAAGCCCGGAATTTCTGGAAAACAATTTAAAGATAGCAAAGCTGGGCTCTTCCAATCTCAGGCAAATGGTAGGTATACCGGTTGTGGCGTTAGGCAGTCCTATGGGAAGCAGCGGTTCAATAGGCTATGGTATGATTTCCTCCACCAGCGGGCAGCTGTCGGTGGCGGATGCCAATTACAAGCTTTTGCAGACCAATATTGTAGGAAGCCAGAATGCCGGCGGTGTGCTATTTGATTTGCAGGGTCAGGTGATTGGCATTATTACCAATAATAGGAATAGCTCTGATTTGAAAAATCTGATTACGGCATATGGTATTACAGATTTAAAAACGCGTATTGGAAAAATGTCTAACGGGGAACAAATAGCATATATGGGCATCAGTGGAATCGATGTGACAGCAGAGGCTCATAATGAGCTGAATATACCTTACGGAGCTTATGTGAAGGAGGTTGTAATGGATTCTCCGGCAATGCTTGCGGGCGTGCAGCAGGGAGATGTGATAACTCTTATGGATAATAAATCTGTCCTTACCTTTAATGAATATTCCACTATTTTGATGCAGCTTGAGGTGGGGCAGACAGTGAAACTTTCCGTTATGCGTCAGGTACAGGATGGATATAAGGTGATGGAATTTGATATTGTACCAACTGAGGAAAAATAAAGAAAAGATAGATAGAAATGAAAGGAGAGGGGTCGCGGCAGACCCCATATGGTTATGAAATACATCAGAGATTTAAAAGAGGGCGACAGAGTTTTTGACATTTATCTTTGCAAGCATAAGCAGGCAGCAGTAACAAAGAACGGAAAGCCTTATGAAAACGTAATTTTGCAGGATAAGACAGGCACGATAGACGCAAAGGTTTGGGAACCAAATAATCCGGGAATTGATGATTATGATACCTTGGATTACATAGAGGTGTATGGAGAAGTCACAAATTTTCAGGGAGCGCTTCAGGTAAATGTGAAAAGAATCCGCTGCTGCCGGAACGAGGAATGTAATCCCTCCGATTATCTGCCCATAAGCTCCAAGGACATAGATGAAATGTATCAGGAGCTTTTAGGACTGATACGCAGCATTGAAAATAGATATNTGAAACAGCTTTTAGAATTGTTTTTTNTGAAGGATGAAGCNTTTTCCAAGGCATTTNGCAATTCATCCNCCGCTAAAACAGTGCATCACNGATTTGTAGGAGGATTGNTAGAGCACACCTTAAGCGTAACCAAGCTCTGTGATTATTATTGCACCGCTTATCCCGTTTTAAAGAGAGATTTGCTGCTTACGGCTGCTATGTGCCATGATATGGGAAAAATAAAGGAAATTTCACCTTTTCCCGAAAACGATTATACGGACGACGGACAACTCTTAGGACATATCGTGATGGGTTCCCAGATGGTGGCAGAGAGAGCCGGCAGGATTGAGGGGTTTCCTCATGAGACGCTAACCCAGCTTCAGCATTGTATTTTGGCGCATCATGGCAAATATGAATTTGGTTCTCCAAAGATTCCGGCACTGATTGAGGCTTTGGCTCTGAATTACGCGGATGACACTGACGCTAAAATGGAGACCTTTAAGGAAATACTGGAAAATAATAGCGCAAACACCGGATGGCTGGGCTATAACAGACTTTTTGAGTCTAATCTCCGTGCCAGCAGACTGGATTAATGTGAAGTCCTATGTTGATATTGAAATACCTCCCTGTGCAAAACATCAGAAATTACTTTGATTTTCGGAGAATCGTTCTTGTTGAATAAAATAATAAAAAAAATAAGCTTGATGAAAAATGAGGTCAGCATGGAATATAGGAAAAATGACTATGTGACAGTGACAATTGAGGATATGGGCACTGACGGCGAGGGAATCGGTAAGGTGGACGGATTCACTTTGTTTATCAAGGACGCCGTGATTGGTGATACCGTGGAAGCTAAAATTATGAAAAGCAAAAAGCATTATGCTTATGCCCGTTTAGAGAAGGTGATAGAGCCTTCTCCTTTTCGTGTACAGCCAAAATGCGCCTATCACAGACAATGCGGCGGCTGCCAGCTGCAAAGTATGTCCTATGAGAAGCAGCTGGAATTTAAACAGCAGAAAATCCGCAATAACCTGATTCGTATAGGCGGTTTTACTCCCGAATTCGTAGATTCCTGCATGGAGCCTATTATAGGAATGGAGGAACCCTTTCGTTACCGCAATAAGGCGCAGTATCCGGTAGGAACCGATAAAGAGGGAAATCCTATTACCGGTTTTTATGCGGGCAGGACCCATGACATTATTGCCAACACAAATTGTCATTTGGGAGCCTCAGACAATGAAATCATTTTAAATACTATTCTTGACTACATGCGACAAAATCATGTTACTGCTTACAATGAAGCTACCGGTCAGGGTCTGATTCGTCATATTNTNATTCGCNAGGGCTTTANNAGTNGAGAAATTATGGTTTGTCTGGTAATTAATTGGCAGCCTGCAGGCAGGTCGAGTATAATGACAAAAATGTCACAGTTGAATAGTGGCGTATCAGACATTAAAGACGGAGTGGAGGAGTTTCTTCCGGCTCAAGAAGAGTTTTTGAGTAAATTAGCACAAATCAAAGGAATGACAAGTGTGTCGGTAAATATTAATACCGAAAATACCAATGTAATTATGGGTAAGGAGGTTCATACCCTTTGGGGGGAGCCTACTATTACAGATACCATTCATGTGAGAGATATGCAAAGGGAAGATTATCCTTTTACAGGCGAATCCCTGATTTTCAAAATTTCTCCCCTGTCCTTCTATCAAGTGAACCCTGTACAGACCGAAAAGCTCTACAGTCTTGCTCTGGAATATGCCGGTCTCACCGGCAAAGAGACCGTATGGGATTTGTACTGCGGTATCGGTACCATTTCCCTGTTTCTCGCAAAGAAAGCTAAACAAGTCTTCGGAGTGGAAATCATCCCTCAGGCAATCGAGAATGCCTGGGAGAATGCCCGGCGCAACAACCTTTTAAACACCCAATTCTTTGTAGGAAGGGCGGAAGATGTTCTGCCTGAATTTTACAAGAGGAATACTGGTGCGAAAGCAAGCGCTGTGGAGACAAGAGATAGAAAAATTCACAACCCTGATGAGAGTCGGGAAATGCTTCATCCGGACGTTATTGTAGTAGATCCGCCCCGCAAGGGCTGTGACGAGGCGTGCCTCGCCACCATGCTGCGAATGCAGCCAAAAAGGATTGTGTACGTCAGCTGCGACTCCGCCACCTTGGCAAGGGATTTGAAAGTGCTGTGTGAGGGAGGATATGAGGTGAAAAGGGTAAGAGGGGTGGACCAGTTTGGGATGACGGTACATGTGGAGACGGTATGCTTGTTGTCCAAACTTAATGTTGAGCATCATATTGAGGTGGAACTGAATCTGGATGAGATGGATTTGACGGCTGCGGAGAGCAAGGCGACTTATGAGGAAATTAAGGCGTATGTGAAGGAACAGACGGGATTGCAAGTTAGGAATCTGTATATTGCGCAGGTAAAGAGGAAATGTGGGATTATAGAGCGCGCGAACTACAACAAGGCAAAGTCAGAAGATACAAAGATTCCAAAGTGTCCATTGGAAAAAGAGTCGGCAATAATTGAGGCGTTGAAATATTTTGGAATGATTTAAAAAAGGGTTGCTTAAAAATATAAATATTGTGTCGGAGAAAATAATAATATATGATAAAATATTTAAAAGTGATAGGTAAAGCATTAGAAAAATAAAGTTCTATTTTGTGATAGTAAAGATGCTAAAGCAATTTTCAGATTTTATCTTAAAGGAGCAGTATGGAAAATAATTATCAGAATTTACAGTGCGCAGATGATGAAAAGGTAATGGAATATATTAAAGCAATCATTAAAGCGGTCGATATGACGCATCAGGTGGCTACAAAATCACAAATGATGAGCAAGAAAGCAAGAGAAGCAATCGCGAGTAAAGATAAAGTGTTTATGTGGAATACGCTGCAGGAATACCTGCATAAATACAAAGATTTTATAAATGCAAAAAGTACGATGTGCATTTGCAATGTTGGAATGGGTTTTTACAATCAAGTTACTGTGTCGGAAATTGAGCAACAGTTAAAAATAATGATTAGTGTTGTTTACGATTACGAGGCTAAACAATGCATTCATAACGAAACAATAAAACAATGTATGAAAAAATTGCTGAAAGCGAGTGGTATGTTTACAGTTAAAGAAATAGAGCAATTTTTATTGTAAAAGCGGCTATTTTATTTTAAAGGAGAAAAGAACAAATGAGTAAGATTTTAGCTGAAATTATAAAAAAATCTGAATATAAGATGACACAATTTAGTGACAGCACAATAAATGCCGTTGAGCAAAATATCGTGAAGAAAAATGAACAGGTGTATATAAGGTGTCTGGTTAGAAATAAAGATGTGAAACTGACACCGGAAGAAATTGTCAGGCAGTTATATATCTATAAACTAGTACATGAATATGGCTATCCGATAGAGCGAATGGAGCTTGAGAGGGTGATTACATTTGGGCGTGAAAAGAAACGTGCAGATATTGTTATTTTTAATAAATCCCATGTTACATCAGAGGAAATTATTGTTGAATTAAAAAAGCCCAAGCTAAAAGATGGTAAGGAGCAGTTAAAATCTTATTGTAATGCAACAGGAGCAATTATCGGCGTATGGACGAATGGTGATCAGATTTCCTACTACCATAGAAAAGACCCGAATTTTTTTGAGGACATACCCAATATTCCTAAAGAAAATCAGAAATTAAAGGATATTTTGACAGAACGATGGACAATTGAAGATTTAGTTGCAAAGGACAAGCTGGTAAGTGAGAAAAAATCTTTAAAGGGTCTTATCGAGGAAATGGAAGACGAGGTTCTTGCTAATGCAGGTGTTGATGTATTTGAAGAAGTATTCAAGTTGATATTTACAAAGCTTTATGATGAAATGGAAAGCGGCAGAGACAAGTCGAGGACGCTTGAGTTTCGCAATTATGGCGATACGGACGAAGATTTGAAAAGCAGTATACAGGAGCTTTTTAACAAGGCAAAGAAAAAATGGGCAGGTGTATTTAATGATGATGAAAAAATAGCATTGACCGCTTCTCATTTAGCAGTGTGTGTAGCCAGCTTGCAGGATGTAAAACTATTCAATTCAAATCTTGATGTTGTGGACGATGCGTTTGAATATTTGATGAGTAAATCACAAAAGGGCGAGAAAGGGCAGTATTTTACACCGAGGTATGTAATTGATATGTGCGTGAAAATGCTCAATCCTAAGAAGTATGAAAAAATGATTGATACTGCCGCAGGGAGCTGCGGTTTTCCTGTACATACGATTTTTCATGTATGGAAAAGTATTCTTGCGGAAAAGGGAATCCCACAAAGTCATCTTTTTACATTGGAAAAGAAACCACCAGAGTGTGAAGATTATGTAAGGGATCATGTGTTTGCGATTGATTTTGACACAAAGGCAGTGCGGGTTGGTAGGACATTGAATTTGATTGCGGGCGATGGCAGAACAAATGTTATGCATTTGAACACGTTGGATTATGACAGATGGGATGATTTTACAAAAGACGAAGAATGGGAAGATATTTATTATGATGGTTGGAGAGGTCTTAAAAATATGCGCAAAACGAAAAATCAAAACAGAGATTTTACGTTTGATGTTCTTATGGCAAATCCGCCGTTTGCAGGAGACATTAAGGAGAGCCGCATTATCTCGAAATACGAGTTGGGTAAAAATGCAAAGGGAAAATATCAGTCTAAAGTTGGAAGGGATATTTTGTTTATAGAGAGGAATTTATCATTTCTAAAAGATGGAGGACGGATGGCGATTGTTCTGCCGCAAGGAAGGTTTAATAACGCTTCTGATAAATACATTCGGGATTTTATTGCGGAAAGATGCAGGATACTTGCAGTTGTTGGGTTACATGGGAATGTGTTTAAGCCGCATACAGGAACGAAGACCTCAGTTTTGTTTGTCCAAAAGTGGGATGATGAACTGTGCCCAAAAAAAGAGGACTATCCAATTTTCTTTGCAACAATGAGAGAGCCAAGCAAGGACAATTCAGGGGATAAAATTTACCGTGTGAATGAGGATGCTTCTTATATGTTGGATATGCACGATCACTTAATTGTAAAGCATGATTTGTATAACCATGACGGATTGACGGAAGACGGAATTGCTGAGGCATTTATGGAATTTGCAAGGAAGGAGCATTTAAGTTTTTTTTAGATGACCCATCTGCGACGGAGTTTGATAAAGTGTATTATGAGAAGTTGATGGATGGGTTAGAGATTAGTGAAATAAGGTTATCAGATTTAGAAAGAACAAGTAGAATTGATGCAGAGTTTTATCAAAAAAAGAACCTTCTTGTAGAACAAGTTTTGGATAAATGGGATAAAAATGCATTCAGCGAATGCTTTAATGTTTCTGATGGGAATCATATGTCTATTAGCGATGAGTTTTGCAATGAAGGTGTACCATATTACAGAGGGCAAGATATATATAATTTGTTTATTGAAAATTCAAGTCCACTAAACATTTCAAATGAGGCATATAATAAACCTACGATGCGGCGCTCCTATTTAAAGAAAGGCGATGTGTTGATGTCAATCGTTGGAGCAATTATTGGAAACAGCGCATTGGTGACATCTGACAGGGAGGCAACTTGCAGTTGTAAATTGGCAATATTGCGATCATGCGATGAAAGTATTATACCAGAAACGATGCTTATATTCATTAAGACAAAATATGGGCAGAATCAAATTCAGAAATTTAAGCGTGGTGCGGCACAAACGGGTTTGTTATTAGAAGATTTTGAACAATTATTTATTCCCAAATTTTCAAAGGAATTACAGTATATTTGTAAGGTGTATGTAGATAGAATTAAAATGCTTATGGATGAGGCAGTACATATTTACAGTGAAGCAGAGGAATTGCTGATAGAAACATTGGGATTGCAGAGTTTTAATTTTCAAACTGAGCAGTATTCCATCAAGTCATTCCAAAATTCTTTTGGGGATATGGGGAGATTAGATGCGGAGTATTATCAGAAAAAGTATGATGACTTATTTGCAATACTTTCTAAATTTGATTGCGAAAAACTGGGAAATATAGTTGAAATAGATAAATCAATAGAACCGGGTAGCGATTGTTATTCTGATATAGGAATTCCATTTGTTCGTGTAAGTGATATTACAAAATATGGGATAACAGAACCCAAAATAAAACTGCCATATAATTTGGTTGACAATATGGAAAATTTGTTTCCAGCAAAAGGAACGATTTTGCTAACAAAAGACGGAAGTGTGGGAATTGCATACAGAGTAGAAGCGGATGAGCCATTTATAACATCAGGCGCATTGTTGCATTTAAAGGTATTAGATGAAAATGAGGTAAATCCAGATTATCTGACAGTAATTCTTAACTCAAAAGCCGTACAAATGCAAGCGGAGAGGGATGCGGGAGGTTCTATAATACAACACTGGAAACCATNAGAAATTGCAGAAGTNGNNATTCCTATTTTGAATAAANATATTCAGAGNGAAGTTGCGGATAAGGCAAAAAANTCATTTNATCTTANAAAANAATCTCAAAAAATATTANGGCAAGCAANAGNTNTTGTNGAAACGGCGATTGAACAAGGAGAGGAAATGGTATTAAATAATATGAATTGGGAAGAAATTTGTTATGAAAAATGAAAATAATAATTTAAGGAAAGTAGCGGAACGTGATTTCAGGAGTCTTACATCAGCAGCACTGTTTAATAATTTGTATTGGTGGGCATCTGGTAGCCAGGAAATTAATAAAGAGGAAGTACAAAAAGCATTATGGTTAATAGATGAAATTTTCTTAAATGATTTCAAAGATCAATTTGTTATTTCTATACCCAAAGACACAATTTTTTATCGTGCGCGCATTTTAGACGAAAAAGACGACAAAAGAATTGATAAGGGAATCGGATATTCAAAAGAAAGGCTATATGGATATAACTGGGAGGAATCGAAAGAACCGCCAGCGCAAAAAGCGAAAGCTGGTCGTACAAGTCGTGAAGGGGAAGTGGCACTGTATTTAGCATCGGATGAAATTACTGCCTGTTCAGAGATAAAACCCTCTATCCGACAATTAGTATCAGTTGCAGAATTTAAATCAACAGAAAATATTCAGGTGATTGATTTCTCTAAGTTGAAATATTCGGAGCCATTAGATATTAATGATGAAAAGTATAATGCAGATGTACGTGGGTTTTTGCAAAAAGTGCTTGCCCTTTTTACGATACCAATTGATAATCCAAATGATTATTGCATAACACAAAAAATAGTAGATCATTTTCGTGAAAAGAATTATACAGGTTTTGCATATAGGAGTTTTTATACAAATGGGAATAATTACACCTTTTTTGACGACACGATGAAAAATTTTCAATGGAGAGACAGTCGCGTGTTGATTTATTATGCGACAGCAAGTTTATTCGTCTCGATGGATAAGTTAGAAGAACATAAAGATATTCGTAATATAGTANATGNAGAGCAATTGGTANAGNGAGAGACGAAAGATANNCTTATGAATAGCATAAAAAGNCGTCAAATATTCANAGGGGAAAATACATTACCATAGTTATAGATTTTATAGAGGAGACATTATGCCAGAAGAAAAGAGTTCCGCAACCAGAAGATACACAAACAGTCAGTTGAAAACACAGGCAATGTATACGAATGTTTTGGAANAGTTGGAAAAGCCATTGCACTTAAAGAAGACGGATTGAAGATAGAGTCGGATGCCGTTATGAATATGTTATCAGATGAGCTTAGTAATATAGTATCTAAATATGATGACTCTGCGGAGAATAAGGGCGATATGGATTTCGATAAGAGTATTTTACCACAAAAAGGCATTATCCTTGCTGAAGATGAGAAAATTGTATTAAAGGCAGTATCAGATGAAGATTATTCTGATTATATGGAAGTATCCNATGAATGCTCAGTTATGAAAAGCGCTTTTAAGGANGAAACTTTTAAAANAGACTTATGGGAATCTTTCTTAGANGATACAGTAGCAAATTACTCTATTTTCGATAAAGTAACCGGAAAGTATGTGGGGTATTGTGGAATAAAAATCTAAAAGCAGAAAATTGGGAACTGGTAATGGAACTTCTGGGAAAATACAGATATCAGGGATATGGGTATCATGCGCTTGTTGCGATGTTAAATGCATTGACTGCATTGACAGAGAGAAAAATATATCGAAGCAGAGTAGATTCCGATAAATATGCTTCACAGAACTTAATGAAAAAACTTGGTGCAAAGCCAAATGGAATTAGTGAAATGTTTATTCATGGGGAAGAGTTGCAAAAGTTTCAACAAGAAAACAGCAATTTAATTGATGATAAGTTAAGGGCATTGGCTAATGAGTTTAATGTTGCACCGATTGACTTGATTGGGCATGTGTTAGAGTTTCGTATTGATTGGGAACCAATGAATTTATAGAATGAGGAGAAGTCTTTTTGAGTTACAAAAGAAATGATTTTACCGCAAGTAATGATTTCGTACTATATGGAGAAAAAATTATTGTAACCTCGCTTAATCAGTCAAATGTAAAAAGTTATTTGTCTACATATAAAAGAGCTTCCGCCTTTTCAAAAGTCTATGAAATGATGCCGGATTTTCGGGAAACGCAGCGTAAACGGATCGTAAATTATGTAGCAGGAGAAAAGAACGGTAAAGTAAGATATTTGATAGCTGAAAAAGCATCGTTACAAGAGTGTGGTTATATTGAGTTAGACTATGGAAATCCAGAGATGCCAGAGGTAGATATTGCAGTTCTTGAAGAATATCAAAGAAAGGGTTATGCGTTTGAGGCAACCCAAATACTGCTTGAATATGTATTTGAAAAAGAAACGGTAAAATGTGTTATTTGGAATGCGTTTGATTCAAACATAGTAAGCTGCAAAATTGCTGAAAAATTGGGCGGTGTAGCAGTGAAAGGGAAAAATTTGATAGTGGAAGCCATGCATGAATCAGGATTTCATATGGATTCAGTGGATGATAAGGAAATTCCTAAAATTGTTACATATGAAATTAGAAAAGTAGTTAGCCCATTGCCATAGAAGGAACATGGGAATAGAAATTTAAGGTAGCGAATACCAATTTATATTTTGTTAAACAGTGATTTTGGTGTGGAATCCATTATTACAGGAAAATGATAGCAGAGCGAGCATAACCTAGAAAATCCATCTCTAGGTTATGCTCATTTTATGCCTATTTAATGATTTTGTCTAACCACTTGCAAATATAGTGTGCCGCAATGCTTGCACCAATAGATAAGATATAAAGCAATATTTTTTCCATAAGCCAGCCAAGTCTCCTTTCCCGAAAAATTCTTGACTTGTACAAATCTTTAAGTTTATAATAGCAGATATGTAAGAGGTAGTCACTTACCTAAATGGGTGCTATTTCAAAGGAGAGAAAAATAGAATGGATAGTAAATTACCTAATAGATTGAAAATGTTAAGGAATGAAAAAAATATGAGGCAGGAAGATATTGCGGATACAATAGGCGTTACGATAAAGACATATAGAACTTGGGAAAAAGACATTGATAAAATGAAAAGTGGAATAAAATCCCATAATTTGATAGCATTAGCAGAGCTTTACAAAGTATCAACAGATTACTTGCTGGGGCTATCAGATTGTAGAAGTGTTGATAATCATTATATTTCAGAAAAGACAGGATTAGATGNNGANNNAATAAAAGNTCTTGANATGATAAAATTACANGATATAAAAGAAAAAAGAAATCACNGACTAATGAAAGTCGATANTGNTTTATCATTAGTAAATATTATGGATTTTACTTTTAAATATGAGATGGAGAATATTTTGATGGCTATTAGAAACTTTTTTAAGGTCAAATATAAAATACCAGTATTTTTTGATACAGAGAAAAGGAAATGGATTTGCCCCAAAAGTGACTATGAATTTAGCAAGGGATGTTTTGGATTTTCAGATTTATGGTGGTTAAATCTTGCTAGTAGTGAGGATACACCATATGATAACAATTCAATCGTTTTATCAGATACTTTTTTTGAGTCTGTGGCTTTAAAAGGCATAGAAAAGAGGCTATACGAGTTGAGAGATTTATATAATGAGATTAATCAATAAAACTGAAATTACGATTCCTTATTCTAAAGATGTTTTTGTTTAGGAATGGGTTAGAAGCATNTTTGAGATAAAATNATANCGATTTGCAATAGAAGGGATTAGGGGCTTTTCCCTATGCGAGCCAATTTTCACAGAGTATCCGTAGGAATGAACTGTGAAAATTATGTCCACGGATGTCCGTGAGCAGTGCTTGCTATTTTGCCCTGTGTCATGACGCAGGCAGTGCTTGTTATTTCAGAAATGGTAAGTAAACGAGTTTTAGCTTGCACAGGCAGGTTGCTGAAAACCAATACAAGTGTTACCGCTCAGATTGACGAAAAAATTTAAAAAAAGTTTTGGTAAGTAGGAAGGAATTTTGCATATTTACCATTTACTATATATAGAGGAAATTGACACAGGAATTTGGCATTAATATCCAGACGATACATAAAAATGATGTAAAAAAATTGAAAACTGAATATTGTAATATATGCAGGACGTGAGGATATGTGTAGCCACTATGTAGGTGCGCCATAATATGTCAGCTCCGTTCCGCAGTGAACGTGAAATGTTGAACAGAGCATTGAAACAAAGGCATGGAGCGATAAGAACCTGACAAAATGCACAGCAGTTGTGTGGGGCGATGAAGCATATCTGTGATAATGATACTTCTGAATTTTTAATTGAAATTCAGTCATATAATGACGGTGCAATTCCGATGTGGGCAGCGTAATGACCTGCCACCTGTATGTGGAATTATTGGATTACAGAGCAGAGGAAAAAGAGAGAGAATTGTAATCTTTTAGATTGTAAAAACAGCGCAAGGGCAGTTATGAATGTAACAGTTTGTAACTGCTCTTTTTTTCGTAGAAATGGGAGAAGAATGCTTATGGTTGATAAATGGAGCGGGTTGGCAGAACTGCTCGCAAATCTGATTGAAAAGTATGCATCAGATTTAGATATTGATAATATGTCGAATACAGAAACAACGAACAGTGTGGAAAGTTAAGATAATGAAATAAAAAGATAGAGAAAGAATAAAAGTTTTCCCTTGTGGATCGCATTATTCTACGATACAATATACGTGATAAAAGTGTCCAAACNAAAATTGGAGCTTAAGATATAGGAAAAGGAGTACATATGGATAATAGAAAGCACATGGGAAAAGATAAAGAGGGAGTGATTTTTCCAGTTGCTCCAAATCTTTCCGAAATGGGTGACAGTTATTTGGAATTTATAGAAGAAATTATAAAGGAAATTCAAAAACAACGGATTTCTGTTGTAATGAATGCCAATGTAAGTATGATTTGCCTTTACTGGAACATCGGTAGGTCTATTTTGGCGAAGCAGGAAGAAGAAGGCTGGGGTGCAAAGGTTATTGATCGTATGTCAAAAGACTTGAAAGATGCATTTCCAGAAATGTCCGGTTTTTCTCCTAGAAATATTAAATATATGCGTAAGTTTGCTCAATGTTGGTCTAATTATGAAATTGTGCAACGGGTCGTTGCACAAATACCGTGGCGAACAAATATTGCGTTGATGGATAAATTAAAAACACTGGAAGAACGC
>WFLY01000044.1 GCA_009177215.1 Bacillota bacterium | reverse complement strand
CCCGAAAGCTTTAGACGACTTTGTGAAGAACGTGAAATTGACTGCTATGATTTTATGAAGGAGGAGCATCTTGCTATCTATAATGCCATTGCCACTGCCGAAGGGGCTATTTTGGAAGCGCTATCCCACAAGGACACTCAGCTCCATCAAAGCTCCGTGTTAGTGCTTGGTTACGGGAAATGCGGCAAGGTTCTTGCCGACAAATTAAAAGGACTGTCCGCCTGTGTAACCGTGACTTCCTCTGATGTGAAAGAACTTGCGCTTGCTTCTTCCTTAGGCTTTGCAACCCTTCCTCTTTCTCAGCTACAACAAAAAATCTGTTGTTTTGCAGACCTGTTTACCACAATTCCTGCATGCATACTCACAGCACATTGTCTGGAAAGCATGAATAAGGATTCCGTTATTATCGATATCGCTTCCAATCGTATAGGCGTGGACTATGAATGTGCCAAGGCTCTTAAGCTTCAGGCTCTCTATTGTCCGGGTCTGCCGGGTAAATATGCAGGGCAGAGCTGTGCCACATATCTTGTGGATTATGTGACGGGAAAGCTGTAATAACTCTGGCGGCGCTGCAAAGGTTGCGGCATAAAGGATTAGAATGGAGGATTATTATGAATTTAAAAGGTAAAAAAATAGGGATTGCCCTCACGGGTTCCTTTTGTACCTTTGACAAANCGTTTATAGAACTACTAAAGCTTGTAGAAGANGGGGCGGAAATCTTCCCTATCCTCTCACCCGCTTCCCAGACGATTACCAGCCGCTTTGGAAGTCCGGATGATTATTNAGTGAAACTGAAAGCAATTACCGGAAANGAGCCTATTCTTTGCATCGAGGGCGCAGAGCCTATCGGACCTAAGGGTTATTTGGATATCCTTGCCATCCTGCCCTGCACGGGAAATACTGCGGCAAAGCTGGCAAACGGTATCACGGATACTCCCGTGCTGATGGCTGCAAAGGCGCATCTGCGCAACAATAAACCCCTCGTGATTTCCATTTCCACCAACGACGGGCTGGGTATGAATATGAAAAATATTGGGCTTTTGTGTAACACTAAAAACATCTATTTTGTTCCCTTCGGACAGGACAACTGGGAGAAAAAACCCAATTCTCTGGTAGCACACACAGAGCTTTTGATACCTACACTGGAGTATGCCTTGGAATATAAGCAATATCAGCCTCTGCTGATGTCCTATGAGTTATAAAACAGGTCAAAGATAGAGACAACAGCCTTGTAAGGTATTCATATTAACAGGAAAGGAAAATTTAAGTGATATGTGTGGAATAGCAGGCTTTAGCAATTTTTCTATGAACTACCGGGAGAATGCCGGAAAATGGTATGCCGTGCTTCAAGAGATGAACCTTTTGCAGAAGCACAGAGGACCGGATGAAGAAGACGTATATCTCTCAAGGCACTGCGGACTGGCACATGTGCGCTTGTCCATTTTGGACTTATCCTGCGGTCAGCAGCCCATGACAAGGCAATTGGGTGACCATCGTGCCACCATCGTGTTCAACGGAGAAATCTACAACATGCCTGAGCTTCGGCACGCTCTAGAAGCAGAAGGTGCATGTTTTACAACAAACTGTGATACGGAGGTTATTGTTCTGGGCTATTTATATCACGGGATTGACTATGTAAAGGAGTTAAACGGTATTTTTTCCTTTTGCATCTGGGATGAAACTCTGGAAAAACTATTCCTGTTCCGTGACCGTCTGGGTGTAAAGCCTCTATTCTACACATTAAGGCAGAACACCTTAATTTTTTCCTCCGAATTAAAGGGGTTGCTGTCATTTCCCGATATGGAGGCTGTGGTTGACAGAGAGGGCCTGTGTGAGGTTTTAGGCTTGGGACCCGCTAAGACCTACGGCAAAGGCGTGTTCAAAAATGTGTGTGAACTTCTGCCCGGATATTATCTGGAATTTTACGGCTCCGTCCTGCGTACCATCGCCTATTGGCAGCTGGAAAGTCACCCTCATACAGACTCGTGGGAAACAACGGTTGAAAAAACCCGCTATCTGGTAACGGACGCCATAAAGCTGCAAATGCTCTCCGACGTTCCCATCTGTACTTTTTTATCCGGAGGTGTAGACAGCAGTCTTGTGACTTCAGTGTGCAGCAGGGAGCTGCAAAAACAGGGGAAGCTATTGGATACCTATTCCTTTGACTTCAAGGACAACGACCAAAACTTTCAGGCAAATTCCTTTCAGCCCTCTCAGGATCGCCCTTGGGTAGATAAGATGGTGGAGCATTGCCACACTAGCCATCATTATCTGGAATGCAACAATGAAGAGCTGTTTGACTATCTCTTTACGGCAGTGGATGCCAGAGATTTACCCTGCATGGCGGACGTGGAAGCATCTATGCTTTATTTTTGCGAGAAGGTTGCTCATCACAACAAAGTGACTTTGACCGGAGAATGTGCCGACGAAATTTTCGGCGGTTATCCGTGGTTTCATAAAAAAGAATGCTTTGAAGCGGACTGCTTCCCCTGGTCCATGGATTTTACACCCAGAACCATGCTCCTAAAGGATGAAATAGCCGGGCTTCTTCCCTTAGAGGAATACGCCAAGGCAGCATATCGCCGGACAATTGCCGAAACACCCACTCTTCCCGAGGAATCCCCCGAGGAAAAAAGGCGGCGGGAAATCTCTTACCTGAACCTGAAATGGTTTATGCAGACCCTGCTGGACCGCATGGACAGAACCAGTATGCATGTGGGGCTGGAAGCAAGAGTTCCCCTTGCGGATCACCGTATTGTGGAATATGTGTGGAATGTTCCTTGGAGTATGAAATGCAAAAACGGCGTGGTAAAAGGGCTGCTTAGGGAGGCGGCAAAGGATTATCTTCCCGATGAGGTGCTTTACCGCAAAAAAAGTCCCTATCCCAAAACCTACGATCCCGCCTACGAAGCTCTTCTACGCAGAGAGCTTATAGAGGTGCTCTCTGACAGCAGCTCTCCCCTGACGGATCTTATTGACAGGGAAAAGACCAAAGCTTTCCTGCAATGTGCTTCCGATTACGGCAGACCCTTCTATGGGCAGCTTATGGCCGGACCACAGCTTTTGGCCTACCTGTTACAGATTAACTATTGGTTGAAAAAATATCGTATCCAAATTATATTATAATTTTGAGAAAACAAGAAAAAACCGCATTTCCATGCTTGCACTACAGCATGGAAAGCGGTATTATTGATAGAGAACTCACTGGAACGGAGGATTATCATGGAAAAAATAGCAAGCTTTACCATCGACCACATTAAGCTTCAGCCCGGTATCTATGTATCAAGAAAAGACTATGTAGGCGCTGAAGCGATTACTACCTTTGATTTGCGTATGACAAGCCCTAACGAAGAGCCTGTGATGAACACCGCCGAGGTACATACCATAGAGCATCTGGCTGCTACCTTTCTTCGCAATCATCCTGTTTATAACGAAAAAACCATTTATTTCGGGCCTATGGGCTGCCGCACAGGCTTTTATCTGCTACTTGCCGGAGACTATACTTCCAAGGATATTGTGCCTTTGATGATTGAAATGTATGAATTTATCAGGGATTTCCATGACGAAGTTCCCGGCGCTTCCCCCAAGGACTGCGGCAATTATCTGGATATGAATTTACCCATGGCTAATTATCTTGCCGGACGGTTTTTGGACAATGTACTGTATCATATTGATGACAGCAGATTGATTTATCCCCAGTAGTTAATATGCCGCTCACATTCAGCTAAACAAATGGCGCGTCATTTGGGGGTTGATATTATAAAATACTGATTTTAGAAATACAGGCAAAAAGTATACGAGGCATTAATCAAATCAAATACCACGCAGGCATGTCTTATACTTGTTGCCATGAAATAAAATTGTTCACACGGGAAAGGATACCTATTTATGAATAAGACTGGAATAATCGGAGCAATGGAGCTGGAGGTAGAGGAGTTAAAATCCAAGATGACTGTCTCAGGCATTGTAAAAAAAGCAGGAATGGAATTTTATGAGGGTAAACTAAACGGTGCGCAGGTAGTCATTGTCCGCAGCGGTATTGGTAAAGTCAACGCCGCTCTCTGCGTTCAAATTTTAGTGGATATTTTTGATGTGACACATATAATCAACACCGGTATTGCAGGCTCCTTAAACGCCGCACTGGACATCGGCGATATTTTGATATCCGAAGATGCCATACATCATGACATGGATGTTACTATTTTCGGGTATCAGCTTGGGGAAGTGCCTCAGCTGGGCACTCGGGAATTTATGGCGGACAAGCGTCTTATGGAGCTTGCCAAGTCCTCCTNTNAAAAGGTCAATTCCGGCATTCACGCCATTTTCGGAAGAGTCGTCAGCGGCGANCAGTTTATCTCCGATAAGGAAGTNAAAGNGNGCTTAANTAANAATTATCNGGGANATTNCGCANAGATGGAGGGGGCTNCCATTGCNNNNGNCTCTTNNCTGAACCNGATNCNCTTTGNAATTNNCCNCNCCATTTCCGACAAGGCGGACAACAGCGCCCAAATGGACTATCCCGCCTTTGAAAAAGCCGCCGCAAGACATTCGGCTAGATTAGTTGAGGATATGGTGCAATATATCTAAATTTTCAAAACAATATTCAAGTAATATATAGGCTCGTTACCGCCCCGATACTGGTGACAGGAAACCCCAAAGAGCTGCAACTCTTTGGGGTTGTTTTAAATGCTAACCGGCACAAAGTTCCGCCGTTTCCAATCGTCAATCTTTCTTTTTAAAAATCAATATCTTGCTGAATACATAATTCAAAATAGTAACAACTACTGCTGAAATACAAATCTTTGCAATCCAGTAATTCATACTCAGAACGTTAACGGTAAGCCACATAATCAAGATATCCAAAATCCAGGTGGAAAGCCTTGAACCCGCAAAGCCAATAAATTCTCTGATAACCTGTGGGTTCTTGCTGCGAAATACCCACTGACGATTTAACGGATAAGCAAAAACAACTCCCACCACCCAGCCTATGGTGTTTATTAGGAAATTCTGTAAATCATTGGAGGCATCCAGCCAAAAACGCTCCGCAATAAAACATGCCGCCCATGACACAATGGTTGTCATCACTCCCACGATTAAATAAACAATAATTTCCTCATATTTGTGCATTAACTCTTTTATCTTTTCTGCCATAATAAATGATTCCTTTCCGTGTCTGTAAAAACAAACAGAATATCAGCTGTCCTTCGTCAACCGTGTTTTCGCCCTTTTAATTTTGCATCCTGATTTGTTCTTCCTTTATCAATGAGTATCGTATCAGCCTTCTGCAATTCAGATTTTCTCTGCACATGTCGACTGCGGTAATTTGATGATTGTCATAAGACGTATAATAATAAATACCCTTATTTATATTGCAGCATGAGGTATAAATTGTTAACTCATATTTACCGTCTCCCAAATCACAGCAGCCTCTCTGCTGATCCACCGAATTGAGAATATGGAAAAACTGGCTTACGCTTTCCTTCTCCCCTTCTCCGGAAACAGAATTCATTTTGACAAATGCTGCTCTGACAAATCTGGACTCTGACGATAAATCCCCCGGAAGTCCGATTGCTCCCATTCCGCGGCTGTATTGCTCTAAATGCAAACCTGATGCAAATGTGTCCTGCGGTGATTTTGTTGACAAATGCATATAATTATTCAGTCCAAACATCTGCATATTAAAAGGCGGGTTATTTGTCAAGACACCCACAGGGTTTTCATATATGATAATTCCGCTATTTACGGACTCTACCGTTATCGTTTCTTTACTGTCCGTAATTATCCAATGCAGCTGTGCCACAGGCAATGTGTCATTAAACGGAATATTTAATATATTCATTTTTTCTATTAAATCCCGCGCCTCTTTTACCGTGGAACATTGACTGAGAATCCAAGGAATAAATTCAAACTGCGAAATATTATCCTTTCCCTCTTCTTTATCATGATAGACGGCATTACCTACGAAATTCAGTCCAGCCATCCCTAATCCCTTTTCATTGACAGCATCATAATATAAAGGGTAATCTTCTGTCACATAAGCCATGCCTATCATCGCATAATGAGTATTTATATTTCCCTTCTCTACAAAATGAAAAGGATAATTTCTGGGAGTTATCGTAACTTCGTCCCCATATGAGAATTCATAATCCAATGTACGTCCAAAATAGAAATCCTTTGTTTTATAGGTTGCCGCTGTACACATAATAATCCCCTTTTCTGCACTGCCATTATGGCTCAGTCTTCCAAAATATGCATTAAGCAGCTTTGTGTCAAGCAGTGCGAAAACACAAAGCGCGATATGAAAAATAGCTATCATGCTAATTTTCAACCTATTCTTCCAATTTATCTTATGGATTCACCACATTCCGATCCTCACCCCGCAGGAAGGCTTCTATATTTTTATACACGCCCTCCACACATCTCGTTCGCGCCTCCACACTTGCCCATGCCAGATGTGGTGTAATAATAAGACGGTTGCTGTCCTTAAGCCTGCTTAGCGGATTGGCAACCTCAAGAGGCTCCCTCTCCACCACGTCCAAACCCGCCGCTTGAATTTCTCCTGCAATCAACGCTTCATAAAGGTCAGCATTGTTTACCACCCGTCCCCTCGCCACATTAATCAAAATCGCAGTTTTTTTCATTTTCTGCAATGCTGCCCTGTCTATGAAATCACAAGTCAGATCGCTCAGAGGGCAGTGCAGGGACAAAAAATCACTCTCCGCAAGCAGAGTATCCTTATTCACCTGAGAATAATCCGTACAGCTGCTCCTACCGGTCACGGAATGAAATATTACCTNACAACCAANGGCTGTAGCNAGATACNCTACCCTNTTCCCGATATTTCCCATTNCGACNATACCCCATGTTTTGCCCNCNANCTCATAAAAGGGAATGTCAAAATGAGAAAAACNGTCCTGTGCGCTATAGGCACCGGATTTGACATATGTGTCANAATATGNGAGCTTTTGACTGAGCGCCAAAGCTAGGGTAAAAGTGTGTTGTGCCACCATACTGGTAGAATAGTCCACTACATTGACCACCTTAATCCCTCTGGATTTACAGTACTCCAAATCACAATTGTCAAAGCCCGTGGCAAGCTCGCATATCAGCTTCAGATTTTTTGCTTCCTTGAGGGTTTCTTCACAAAAGGGAGATTTATTGGCAATCACAATATCCGCATCCTTCACCCTCTCCCTTACCTCCTCTGCAGTTATGGTATTGGAATAATAGGTTACGTCTCCGAAATCCCGAAAGCATTCCATGGAAATATCAATTCCAGCGCTCTTCCTCTCTAATACTACTATATTCATCTGTCTCCCATCTCCCCGTTATTGCAGGCAATCAAACCCCCTGCAGCAAGCTGACAGGGTATGAAACCTTACTCTTGCAAAAACCTGTGAAAGTCCTTGTATTTCTTCCACAGGTTTTGCTTTATCCGTTTATAGTAAATATATGCCGTTTTATGATAATCTCTTCAACAATTCTTCTCTTTGCTCCTCATATCCGGGCTTGCCAAGCAGAGCAAACATATTCTTCTTATAACTCTCCACACCGGGCTGGTTAAAAGGATTAACACCCAGCAGATAGCCGCTGACACCGCAAGCAAACTCAAAAAAGTAGAAAAGCTCACCCAAATAGAATTCGTTTACCTCAGGCACATTCACGATAAAATTAGGCACCTGCCCGTCAGTGTGCGCCAGAATAGTACCGTTCATAGCACTTTTATTGACAAAATCCACACTCTTGCCGGCAAGATAATTCAGTCCGTCCAAATCCACCGGCTCATCACCGATAATGATTTCTTCTCTGGACTCCTCCACGTTAATTACTGTCTCAAACATAATACGGGAACCGTCCTGAATAAACTGACCCATGGAATGTAAATCGGTAGTCAAATCCACACTTGCAGGATAAAGACCCTTCTTGTCCTTACCCTCACTCTCACCATACAGCTGCTTCCACCATTCACTGACATAATGTACTGCAGGCTCATAGTTGGCAAGAATCTCCACGCTCTTACCCTTTCTTAAAAGAATATTGCGAAGCGCCGCATACTGCAGAGCGTCATTGTCCTCAAAATCATTCTCCAGAGCACGCTTTCTTCCGCTTGCCGCACCTTCCATAAGCTTATCAATATCCGCGCCGCTTACTGCGATAGGAAGTAATCCCACTGCGGTGAGCACGGAGAAACGCCCGCCTACATCATCGGGTACCACAAAGGTCTCATAGCCTTCCTCGTCGGCAAGATTCTTAAGGCTTCCCTTCGCCTTATCGGTAGTTGCGTATATTCTCTTTGCCGCACCTTCCTTGCCATACTTCTCCTCAAGCTTTGCTTTAAATACACGGAATGCAATTGCCGGTTCAGTAGTCGTACCAGATTTAGAAATCATATTTATGGAGAAATCCCTGTCTCCCACCACGTCCATCAAATGTTTTAAGTAAGTAGAACTGATAGAGTTGCCGCAGAAATAAATTTCAGGCGCCTTGCGTACACTCTTGTCAACCACATTATAAAAGCTATGTCCCAAAAACTCAATCGCTGCTCTTGCCCCTAAATAGGAACCGCCGATACCGATAACCAAAAGCACCTCCGAATCGCTCTGGATTCGTTTCGCCGCCTCTTTGATTCTGGCAAATTCCTGCTTATCATAGTCTACAGGAAGGTCAATCCAGCCTAAAAAATCGTTACCGGCGCCGCTTCTTGATACCAATACTTCCTTGGCATCAAGCGCCAACTTCTTCATGTACCCGATTTCTTCCGCCGAAATAAATGAATCTGCCTTAGAATAATCAAATGCCACCCGTTTACTCATAATTACCCTCATTTCTGCCGCCAAGCGACGTTTACTTATATACTTGATTCCTCTTTTTAGAAACAAGTATTTCTGCTTTAAGTGTAGCAAACCTATATGGCAAATTCAAGATACTTTTAGCTTAAATGGTTAAAAATTCCTTCAAAAGATCCTCCAGCTCTTCCTCGTCAAGCTTAAAATTATCCAGTTCCGGAATGGGCTCTGTCTTTCCGCTTTTAATGGGCATCAGCTCCACAGTACGCCTGCCATATTGGTTCCCTATTTTTTGTCTGCCCATTCCTAAGCTTTCTTTGCCGTAAAGCATATCTATATCATCTTGCGTCACATCAATTTTAGCCGACAAATGATTTTCCAAATAATCTACCAGATTTACCCTGAGAACCCGCTTTTTCCCCTTCACATCTACAACCGTAGAAATGGAAAAATAGGCATATAAACCTGCAAAGGTTACAATATAAAAGGGAAGAATCTCCCCCAGCATCTTACCGGAGGCAATGCTTTTGCTAATGCCTATACCTGCGCATACCACTGAAAGCAGCATGGTTTGCCCTGACAAATGATATAATCCCTCAAAGGATATGGGCCCCAAAGAAAGTCTGCTTATAAACTTGTCCACAAAAACAGGAATATTGGAAACTCCGTTATTGAGCTGATAGCAATTCGCAAATTTAAGCTTACACTGCCGCAAAAGTTTATTTTTGGTAATTACCATATTATCGGTTTCCCTTATCATATTTTGCAGCAGCATTCCCAAAATAATTCTTATCAGAATGCTAAAACTAAAAAATAACGACATAGCAATTGTTATCCACTTTTCTTCTTTAAAAATATCAAACATAACTAATTTCCCCTTTACTAATTGATTCCCGTGAGCAACGAGCCAAGTAGACATGCGTGCATGTATATTTGGCGACTGCCGCGAGTGTCACATACCCCGCTGCTTGCGGCAGGGTTGTTGACTTACTTCTAGTATAACGCANANTATGACNGTTTTGTATGNTTANTCATCGTTGNTTTATAATAAATTACGACAAAAAGANCCTTGTTTATACAAGACNCCCTTAAAATAATTGTACCTTTTCTGCAGATTTTGCTCTACTGCCATACTCTTTACACAGTAATCTTATTATAACTCAGTAAATGCAGACAAAAGGGCATCTCTTTCTGCTTCATTACCTTCTGAATAAGTAATGGTCATATTTACCATTTTACCGGGTAAAAGTGCGATGTAAGCTTCCTGCTTCAATGCAACACCGTTTGCAGTTGTATCTACTAACAGCTTTGAATATTCCTGTCCCGCAATCGTAACAGTAGAACGCTCGTCAGAAACAACACAATCCATAGCCGTCATGGACTCAAGCTGTTGAACGGAAGCCTCTATAACATCATCCATTTTTAAGGAAGAAGTGTCCATAGGCTGTAAAATAATATTAACATTTGTGGTTGTAGTTTCATAACCTGCAAACAATTCATATATCATTGCAGACTTAGCCTGTTCTACCATTGCATCATTAAAATCATCGGAAAGTACATCCATGGTAATACCTGCTAACTGCAACAGCTGCTCCTGAGTCATCAGTGTACAGCCTTCAGGCGTTGTAAAACGAAATCCCATATACTCGGAATCATAACCTGTGTCTGTAAATACACCCACGGAATATTCCTTCTCAGCTTCGGGTGCATCTGATGATTCTTCGTTAGAAGCGTCCTCGGATTGTTCTACAGAATTTTGGGGATCTGCATTTCCCTGCTTTGCATCGTTGTTACCGCATGCTGTCATTAACAAGGTAGCAGCAAGCATTAACATAGCTATTTTTCTCTTCATAATTTTTCCTCTTTTCTTCTATATTTATCACACTTGTCCGTAATCACAAGCGACGAGAATAGATTATCAGAGTACTTTTAATTTATCAATATAACAAATGTATAAATTTTAGGACTAATTTCTTATTTTTTTCTACATATAATTATTAAATATTATTTTACAATGTTGCTTTCATCATATCATCCACCAATTTTATGACGTCTGCTTCGTTTGCCCTGCCCTTGACCAAAGGGTCATTCAAAAACGCTTCTGCAAATCCTTCTTACGCCATGCAACAGTAGTAAGCCCAAACTTCCATCTGCTCACTGTCTCAGGATCCTTTAAATATTCCTCACCCGGCATAAACTCTGCCAAATGGCGGTCTCCTGCTGCCGCAATTAGGCCAAATCTATTAAATAAATCCATCTTTACTCTATGGGCGCAGGCAAAGGTAGAATTCATCCAATTATTATCGGCTTCCTCAAAACCCTCCTCAAAATGATTCTCGATATAACTGCGATATATGGGAAATAAATCAATTCCCTTTTAACATGCATAATCAAACCATGTAAAATGATTGATACCCAGCACATTTACAGTTACAGGTAAATTCTATGGGATTGCTATTGGATTTCTCCGAAATCTGCTTCTCTTGTCAGACCCACGGCACGGAGTACGTTACCTGACAAATCGGTAATCAGCTTGATATCCTTTCCTGCCCTAAATACCTTTCTTCCGTTTACATAACCGACAACACCTCTCCCGCTATTTTCAATGCGGTAAATATTGTCGCCCCATTCCTGCTCATAGGTACATTCCGTTCCTGACAGTGCCCCCCAATAAACCTGTTCCCGTTCAATGTGTACTCCATACATACGAGCGGCATATTCCATAACGGAAAGCATTGCGGGACCATAGGCATCCTGTTTCCCCTCCAAAGATACCGCGGAGGGTTTCATGGTAAAAGGGTCATATTGCTGTACAAACACGCAATTCTCTCCAATGGCATCAAATAACTTTTCCCCCAGCAGGGGAACAATATGGTCGTATCCGTAATTCTCCAGTGCACGGATTGCCCTCTGATAGGTGAGTGCCTCTGCCTGTCCGCTCCAATTATTGGTGGTGACATTGCGGAACAAAGGGTCGTTTACCGCCACCGAGGGTAAGGGCATTTTTGTCCAAAATTCCTCGGGATTAAGCAAATGCTCCTTCACAAAACGGTCTGCCATATCCTGCGTAAGGCTGTTCCAGTACATGGCACGGAGACTGTTATGTATCATGGTGGGCATTACATTGTGATACTTATCCCTATCCAGACAGGCGCCCTTTTCCTCGCTCCACAGATACGAACGGATTTTTTTCCGTACCTGCAGCGCCTTTTTCTGCCACTGCCTCGCCAACTCGTCCTTACCCATGATTCTGCTGATTTCTGCCAAAGTATCCCTTGCCGAATAAGAGAAACTCATAATGTCAACGGAAGCAATGGGAACTACCTCGCACCCCTTTGGCGGAACTTCCTCCGTCCATGCATCCGGCGCATCTCCATAGCGCATGGCATGGTCTTCACCCGTGTCATACTTACACCATGTTTCCAGACAGCCGTCGCCATCGGAATCCCTTACCCTCCAAAGATAATCGTCAAAGCGCTCCAGCGTAGTATATAGCAAATCCAAATATGCCCTGTCCTTGCCCGACAAGTAATACATATTCAACGCAGGCGCCGGAAAACAAAAGCCCTGAAATTTGTTGAATTGCGGAGTCAGCACACCCTCTATCATGGCAATACTGCCCGGAATGCGCCCATCCTCTCTAGCCGTCTCCATAAAAAGCAGCTGATTATTCAATGCCGCTTCCATATTTCGCTTGGCATACATCTCGCCGCCCATGGGCTGTGTTTCCAGCCAGATTTTTTCGTAGCCGCCGCCCTCAATCAGAACTGTGCGCCCTGCAAAATCCTTTAAATTTTCGAGTGATTTTCTCTCTGCCGTATTTACCAGCTTCTGTAATAATTCGTCCTGCGTCTCAAAAAGAACCCTTGTATTTGCTATCATTTCGCAGTTTCCCTCTCAATACTCATATAATCAAAATCTGCAAAAGCCGACAATCCTGTCATATCATGGACATACATACCAAAATGCGCGCCTGTAAAGCCTCTGCAATGCTCATCAGTCATAATTTCGGTGGTATAATCTCCACCTGCCTGCTTCCAATCCTCACCGGAAATCTGATAATAGAAGCGCACCACTGTTCCCCCTTCACAGACCACTGCACGCAGTTTCATTTCTGCCAAAGCAGGTATATCAATAGGCGTAATTTCATCCGTCACTTCACCGGTATCACTCTTTAGCAGCACAAGCACAGACTTTCCCTCTTCCGTGACGGTCTTCCCCAATACATAGAAATTCATAGCGTCATACATGTATGTAATACCGGCAAGCTGCTCCGGATACTGCGGTAAAAATTCCATTGCCGTCTCCATCCTGCAGCACGCCTGTTGTTGCCGCACCGCTACCAGCGACACATGGTGCAGAGAATTTATGGATTCTCTTCCTATTATATGTAGATATCCTTTTCGCAACTTACAATCCGCAAATTCTTCATAGCTGCTTCTGGGAGAAGAATAACGTATACTCAGCTTATCATCCTCAAAGTCATCAAAGAATCCGTTTTCTTCATCTTTATAAGTATGCTCTGCAATACCCAGAGGCTCTTCCGTTTCCATATCCGCATATTTTCCGCCGGATTTCAGACACAGCCATCCGTCTTTATCCCAATACATTTTTTGAATAGCTGTCTCTCTGCCCAGCGTACACCACTTCCGACCGCTTAACGGGCGGGAACAAAGATGCACCATGTACCACTCTCCGTTTTGTGTCTCTACAATATCCGCATGACCGCACTTCTGAAGCTCATTCACATTTTCTTTATCAGAGGTTAAAATAGGATTGTTGGGCGCAGTCTCAAAGGGTCCCCAAATACTCTTAGCCCGGACCATAGTCACACAATGCTCATAGCCCGTGCCGCCCTCTGCCACCAACAGATAATACCAATCATTGATATGATACATATGAGGTCCTTCCGTACAACCGATACCTGAGCCGGCATACACCTTTTTGCGCTCTCCCACCGGCTTGAAGGTTTCCGGTTCTATCTCCTGAACCAAAACCCCCTTAAAACCATTCACCATATTGACCAGATACTTTTTTCCGTCCGTATCATGAAACAGGGATGGATCAAATCCGATACTGTTCAAATATACCGGCTCTGACCATTCACCGTAAATATCGTCCGTATACACTACATAATTATGAGTATTGTAATATCTTCCCTTCTTAGTCTTTACGTCCGTAAAAACNAAATAANANTATTTGCNGTCATAGCTTAAGCANGGCGCCCACACACCTCCGGAAGCCGGATTTCCTATCATATCCAGCTGGCTCTTTCTGCGAAGGGGAGACGCAATCTGCTCCCAGTGCTGCAAATCTCTGGAATGAANAAGCTTCACTCCCGGCCACCACTCAAAGGTAGAGGTGGCAATATAATAATCCTCGCCTGCCCGAATAATACTTGGATCCGGGCAAAAGCCCTTTAAAATTGGATTTTTTATCATTGCAAAATTCCTTTCCTACTATATTAAGGCATGATTTCTCATGCCTTAATAATTTTACCATATCAATCTTTCCGCTATCAACACGCAAATCGGGCACTATCCTTTCAAACCACTTGTTCCAATACCCTGTACCAGATACCTGTTAAAGAACAGAAAAATTAAAAATACAGGAATCAAAGACAGCGTTGACATTGCAAACATTGCACCGAAGTCCGTTGTGGAAGCCGTATCCGCAAACATCTTGATGGCAAGTGACGCTGTATAGCTCTCAGGCTTGCTCAAATAGAGCAACGAACCCATATAATCATCCCATTTCCAATAGAACTGAATAATGACTGTGGTCACTATAGAGGGTTTTAACGGCGGCAAAATCAAGGGCACAGGTGTATCTCCCCGTTCCTTCCGTAAGTAGTCAAAAAATCACTCCTTTGAGTACGACACCGACACTCCTGTTGACGTTTTGGAACATAAAAATACTATTGACCCTTTTCAAAACCTGTGATAAAGTCAAGTCAGCATGAACAAGGAACCAGACCGCCATGTTTATGAGTCATTTCCCTGACCGGTGCTCTGAAAATCAGACAAGACAAAATATTTCCTGTTTCGATTTCAGCATACCAGTGTACTGACACTAGGAACCGTTTCGGCGGCAGAAAAATTTAGCGTGGCGATACACGCAGAATGGGAGTTATTATGATTTATAATGTACATGATTACGGTGCTATCGGCGATGGAGCGCATAACGATGCGCCCGCCATACAGGCAGCCATTGACGACTGTCACAAAAATGGCGGCGGTCTCGTTATTTTAAGCGGCGGACACACTTACAGATCCGGCACTCTGGTTCTTCGTTCCTACGTGGAATTACATCTTGAAATGGGCGCCGTATTAAAAGGCAGCGATTGTTTGGAGGACTACAATCTTTTTGGCAACGGCAACGCCGCTCCCAAAGAAATTTCCGTACCCACTTACGAGAACTGTGAATATACCGGTCAACCCACTTTATTTTTCCTCTATGCCAAGGATTGTGAGTATGTCTCTATCACGGGAAACGGAAAAATCCACGGCAATGAAGAAATCTTTTACGGCACAGTCACCAAGTGGCATATTGACGGCAGCTTCTATCCCAGAGTTCCCCTGCTTTTTTTGGAGCATATCACACACCTTACCATCACACAGGTAACGCTTACTAAAAGCGCTTTTTGGACTACACATCTGGTGGGCTGCGAAGACGTTTTAATTGACGGTATCCGAATTCTCAATAACCTGCGTCTTGCAAACTGTGACGGAATTGACCCTGATCACTGCAAAAATATGCGCATTGTAAACTGTCATTTTGAAACCGCCGACGATTGCATTGTGTTTAAAAACACGGCACATTCCATGAAATATGGCGCCTGTGAAAATATTGTAGTGTCCAACTGTACTATGATATCTACCAGTGCCGCCATTAAATTCGGTACGGAAAGCGAAGCGCCTTTCCGTAATATTTCTGTTCAAAATTGCAGTATCAGCCGTACCAACCGCGGAATTTCCCTGATGTTGCGCGACAGTGGCTGTATAGAGAACATTACTTTTTCCAATTTAAACATTGATACCCGCATGTTTTCTAAAACTCACTGGTGGGGTGAGGCAGAACCCATTTCCATTACTGCAGTAAAGCGCAATGAGGATACTTCCATAGGATATATACACAATATTACATTTGAAAATATACACTGCACTGGTGAAAACGGAATTTTAATTTATGGGGAAGACTCCCAAAATATCGGCAATATTAATTTTGAACGAATATCTCTTCATCTGATAAAACGAACCGATTGGCCCAAGGATAACCACGACCTGCGCCCCTGTGTGCAGAAGGGCATTTTAAAAGGCTCTCTCAATGCGGTTTACGCCAGAAATGCTGCAAATATTTGTATGAAGCAGCTTCAGGTAGAGGTCGAGCCGGAAATGCAGGAATTTATGGAACGGCAGTTTGATGTGAAGGATTGCAATGATTTTGTGATAAATGAGACAAGCATGTGCAACAGTTCAGCCATGGGGAAATGATTATTTGTTTCTACAGTAATTAATTTTGTATTTTTCTGTGCAGGGGAAGTATTTTGAAACAGCGGATATATGTAAGCCATTGGTTAAATCTACGATTTGTGGGAAAGGTTTGAGCTTATGAAACAATTACTTAATTTGGAAAACCCTGTATGGAAATTTATCGGCAATATTGCAGATATGTTTCTTTTGTCAATTTACTGGTATGTATGCTGCCTCCCTTCTTCCCGCTTTTGTAATGATATCTGCTTTCTTTCTGATATATTTATCCTTCCTGTTTCCGTTTCTGGCAAGATGTGAAAACAACACCAAAACATTAATGGGAATGTGTTTTGCCATGAGCATCCGCTATTTTCTTCCGATACTCTCCACTCTTATTGTAACATTGGGAACCTTTTTGGTTGGATTATTCCTGTTCTGGCCCCTTATGTTGATTGCGCCAGGACTTTCCGCTTACCTGAATTCCTATATATTCAATCGTATTT
>WFLY01000316.1 GCA_009177215.1 Bacillota bacterium | reverse complement strand
CGGTTCCACTTATTTTCCGTATATAGGAGCCAGCGTTTTTGCAATCTTCACTTATTTTGTGTTTGACCTGATTCTGTGCAATGACCTTATTGCTACACTGCCCAGAGCTATGTATGCCATGATTCTGGTGCAGATTGGTTTTTGGCTGTTGGGGATTATTCTGGTTCCCTTTTTGTATTATGTAAACAGCTTCCTGATTAAGAGACGTAAAAAGGAGTTGGGCTTGTATAGTATTTTAGGTCTGGAGAAAAAGCACATAGGAATTAGCATGTTTTTTGAAAGTATTATGCTCTACGCTTTGGTTGTTCTTTCGGCAATCGGAATGGGGATTTTATTTTCAAAATTGATTTTTCTGTTGTTGATCAATTTAGCGAAGCTGCCTGTGGACGCATCCTTTGCGGTAAGGCCTAAAGCAGTCTGGGATACGTTGATTTTTTATGCCTTTGTGACAATTTTAAATCTGTTGGTAAATTTGTTTCAGGTGGGAAAGGCAAACCCGGTGGAGCTGATGAGCGGTTCCAGAAAGGGAGAGAAGGAGCCAAAGCATATTTGGTTTTGGAGCATCATGGGTGTTCTGTTTATGGGAAGCGGTTACTATATGGCGGTGACGGCAAAGCTGGACTCCCTGATATTTTTGATGTTTTTCGGAGCGGTATTATTTGTAGTTGTGGGAACTTACTATTTATTTACGGCGGGAAGTATCGCGTTATTGCGGACTGTGAAACGAAGAAAAAAAATGTATTATCGTGCCGATAATTTTATTACGGTGTCAGGAATGCTGTACCGCATGAAGAAAAGTGCGGCAAGTCTTTCTAATATTTGTATTTTCGGCACAATGGTGATTGTGACGGTGGTGTGTACGCTGGCGTTATATCTGGGAATGGATTCCGTGAAAACATTTGTTTATCCCAAAGAATTTGTTTTACAGTTTTTAAAGGAGGACACAGTGGATAGGGAACAAATGTCTTCGGTGATAAGTAAGCTTGCAGGGGAGGAAGGGATAGAGCTTTCGGACTATCTGGACTATCAATCCTGCACAATTAAAGTAACACAGCAAGAGGCGGCTTTTCTTCCCAGACAGCAGGGAGACAGTTATAGCAGCTGGTATGAAGTGATGCTGGTTAGCCTTTCGGAATATAACAGGCTTGAAGGAAAGCAGGAGGAGATTAAGGAGAGTGAGGTATTTGTTTATAGTACCGGCAAAGATTTTGGTTATNACATGTTANAGNTGGGAGACGGGGAGTATCAGGTAAAGGAAGAGCTAAAAGNATNTAAAATAAGAGACAAGGAAGNNAACAGNNCTTATGNAGCCTTTTATGTGGTGGTACTGTCCGATATGGAACGGCTCAGGGAAGCCGCAGCGGGCTTTGGCGTTGATGCATCGGTATCTTTAGTACATCAGTTTGAGTTTAATCCCGTGGGTGAGGAGGAAAGAGTCACAGCGTTTTTTGGAAAATTAAAGCGGTATGCAATAGAGCAATCGGGTTTTGCGGCTTTTTTTGATTATAGGGACGGCAAGGCTGACATTGAGAGCATATACGGAGGCTTGTTGTTTGTGGGCATCTTTTATGGTTTGATTTTCCTTGTATGTCTTTTGATTATTATGTATTATAAGCAGATTACAGAGGGCTTTGAGGACCAGAAAAATTTTGAAATCATGCAGAAGGTGGGTATGAGTGACGAGGAGATACGGAAAACAATAAAAAAGCAGATATTGTTAGTGTTCGCACTGCCTCTTTTCGGAGCGCTTCTTCATACTGCGGTTGCCATGCCTATGGTAATCATATTGATGGCATCAATTAACATGTTTCGTGCAAAGCTGATTATTGCATGTGCCGTGGCGGTAGGTCTGCTCTTTGCCATATTCCATGGCTTTTGCTACAGAAGAACGGCGGGAGCCTATTATCGTATTGTAAGGCAAATGTAAACGAAACGAAATAGCGTTTGTATATTTTTTCCACAGTATTGCTCGGGCTATTGAGGTGAAGTATAGATACTTGTAAAAAATGGTCTGTAAAAAATGACGAAATTAAAATGATGGTTGATTTTATAACCGAACAGTGCTATGCTGGATTTACAGCCGGAATTCACTCTGGACCATACTTTCAATCAAAGGAGGAAATTCTATGGATAAGGATATAAAGGACATGTTTAACATGATTCTGGAGGAAATAGCGAGAATGGAAGAACGCATTAACAGGCGCTTTACTGTGATAGAAGCCCATTTGGACGGAATGGAGCAGAGGATGGAATTGATGCAGCATGAGATAAATGCCTGCAAGCTGGAAAAGGGGGTTATAGAGCTGCTGCTCAAGAAAAACGATGAGTTTGACGAGCGTATCACAAGGCTTGAACAGAAGCAGCAGAGCCTGCCCGCATTCTAAAGCATTTCAAAATTCTGTATATTTTCTTGCGGGTCCATGTGGACCCGCAATCATTATAAATTTCACGCAGCATTCATTTAATAGGACGAGGGATTTTGGCAGAGTGAATTCGGCCGATATATGGTTTATGCCCTTTCTATATCCAGAAGTCTTAAGTAANGGTTGGCTTCTCTCAAGACGTGGTCCGCCAGCAGAGGAGGAATAATAGATTTTATTTTGCATGTCAATAAGCCCTGTGTCGCATGAAGCTTAAAAGCCTTGATTTCTTCGGTGGAGCTTAAGCTTCTTCGGTATACGGCATATTCGGTGCCTGATATACATGCGTTTACCAGTTCTTCAAAGTTTTGGGCTGTTGCACAGGCGGTTTCTTTGAGAGACCTTTCTGTGGGATCCAGCATTCCGTCCATAAACTGCGCATGCTCCGCCATAATGTTATTCCAGAAATTAAGATCTTCGCACAGGCTTCGTCTGGGGATCTGATAGTCAAGAATATCCTTTAAAAGATTCAAATAGTGTTCGGCTTCAAGGATATCGTGTTTTAGCATATCGGGGTATAGTGTCATAAAAATATTGCAGTGTAGCGCTTGTGCCAATAAGTCCTTTTGAAAGGCGAGAGTTTCCTGCAGCAGGATATAGGAGTTGTTATTGATTTTATTTACTGCATCGAACAATAATTCGCTACTGCGGAATCCGGGAGCGCTTTTTAAGGCAAGCTCCTGTTGGGTAATTGCTGTGTTTATGCTGGCTCCCGTTAGCTTTGAGGTCAGCTCCTCAGCCCGTAAGGTATATGGAGTGACAAGCTCGTTTGATGATAGTACTCTTTCCGATACGGCTTTATCGGCATAATGTAGAGTCTTACTCAGTAAATGTTCAAATCGTTTTTTCAGTTCATTGACTTTTACGATATATCTGTTTGCAACGGGCTGTAAATTGACTTCCAATAAAAACAAGTGTTCCTTCATGATTCTCTGAAAAAAGAGATTGATTTCAATTGAGGTTCTGATATATTCGGGCTTCGGTAACATAAATAAAAGCTGCCTATATAATTTTAAAATATATTATATGTTAAACGCAAAAAAATGTGAGACATTTCAGCCATGTATGAGGGAGCCTGTTCCTCCAAAGCGGACTTTACGAAAATGTTATTTGCTTTTTTTCTGCTTTTTGTATATGATTGTGATAAAAAGATTATCGGTAGACAGATTGATAAGTCAGACAATAGAGAGGATTTGTCGATGAAACAAAAGGTGGTAGTGGGAATGTCGGGAGGAGTGGACTCCTCTGTGGCGGCATTGTTGTTGAAAGAGCAGGGATATGATGTGATAGGCGTCACCATGCAGATATGGCAGGACGAGGAACCGGCATGTCAGTCGGAAAATGGCGGGTGCTGCGGGCTTTCTGCTATAGAGGACGCGAGAAGAGTGGCGGAGCATTTGGGAATTCCATACTATGTGATGAATTTTAAAAAGGAATTTAAGTGCCATGTTATGGACTATTTTGTGGAGGAATATCTGAGAGGGTGCACTCCCAATCCCTGTATCGCATGTAATCGTTACGTGAAATGGGAGGCGCTGTTGAAAAGGAGTCTGGAGATTGGAGCAGACTATATTGCTACAGGGCATTATGCCCGCATTGAAAGATTGGAGAACGGAAGGTTTGCAATTTGCAGATCTGTGACTGCGGCAAAGGATCAGACCTATGCCCTGTATAATCTGACGCAGGAGCAGCTTTCTCATACCCTTATGCCTGTGGGAGACTATGCCAAAGATGAAATCCGCAGTATGGCCGAGCGTGCAGGACTTCCTGTGGCGCATAAGCCGGACAGTCAGGAAATATGTTTTATACCTGATGATGATTATGCAGCATTTATCGATAAGACGGCGGGTGAGAGAGCGCCGGGAGCGGGTAATTTTGTGACGAAGGAGGGTGTGATTCTCGGACAACACAAAGGTATTACCCACTACACGGTAGGGCAGAGAAGAGGGCTTGAGCTTCCCATGGGAAAAAGAGTATTTGTTANCGGCATACGCCCTGAGACAAATGAGGTTGTTATCGGTGACAATGAGGATGTATTCACCGATACGGTATTGTGCGACAGAGTAAATTATATGGCGGTTCCGGATTTAAAGGAGCCTCTTAGGGTACTTGCCAAAATCCGTTATAATCATAAAGGGGAGTATTGTACGATTGAAAAGCAGGCGGATGGCGGAGTCCTGTGTTCCTTTGAAAAGCCTGTGCGTGCTTCCACTCCCGGTCAGGCAGTGGTATTTTATGACGGCGAGTATGTGCTGGGAGGGGGAACAANNATTTAGCGGGAGCATATAGNANTTCATATAGAAACAGTGAAACAGCGGCCTGCCGTGGGCAGAATCGGGAAATCACAGGCAAAGGCAGGTGTAAAAGGAGGATATATGGATTTTGGTTTTAACACAATGAAACCTTACCGAAGAAACAGTTTTGCCAGTGTTATGGGAACAATTGTGGAAATGGTGCCCACCAGAATGGGGAATCGCCGTGGGAACCCCTGCATGATTTTTACCACTATAGAAGATAATGACGGTAATACAGTCAATTTTATCATATCTCCGGCAACTTATGTGGTAGATTTTGAGACGCTTTCCGTGGGAATGATGTGCACTTTCTGGTATCGCACGGATGCGCCGGTGCCTTTGATTTATCCTCCGCAGTATAATGCAGCAGTGGTGGCGCGGGAGAAAAACGGGCGTATGATTGATGTCAGCTACTATAATACATCTTTTGTGAATGAGGAGCAGACTTTACAGCTGAATATTGACGGCTCCGTGGATGTCCGTACCACAAATAATCAATATTATCAGGGAAGCCCGGCAAATCATAATCTGGTAGTAATGTATGATAATTCTACAAGAAGCATTCCGGCGCAGACCACCCCTCAGAAGATAGTAGTGCTTTGTGAATAATGTAGTACCGTACTGATTGGCAGCTTTTATACCAGCTTTCTAAATTCGGCTATCCGTTTTTCAAAAACGGTATAGTATCGGAAACCGCATTCCTGTAGGGCAGCGTAGGCGCGGTGGAAATTATCTGCAATATGTGCAGTATCGTGGGAATCAGAGCCTATAGTGATGATTTCACCGCCCAGCTCCCTATAGCGTTTTAGAATCCCCATACAGGGGTGCAGGTCACGCATTCCTTTTTTTAATCCGCCGGTATTAATTTCAATACCTTTTCCCTTTTCAATCAGCAGCGTAAGTATTTCGTCAAAAATATCCCGATACATTTCGTAAGAGTAATTCTTGTCCGCATTCGGCCCGTATCTCACCACATAATCTAAGTGTCCGTATACATCGAAATTGGAGAATTTTTTAATATTCTGTATGACCGCTCCCTATCTGGCGGAGAA
>WFLY01000084.1 GCA_009177215.1 Bacillota bacterium | reverse complement strand
ATCGGCAGTTGCTCTAACTTAATGGATTACAAGGAGCAGATTGATGTTTACAATAACGGATTGCCTGACAATGCGGACGGAAAGACATATGGTATTCCCTGTCAGATGACAAATACCTCTCNTACTTCCTATTNACAGGATGTTATTTATTCCAGTCCTCTTCTTCGTTGGGATTTGTATTCAGAGCTGGGATGCCCTGATATTGCTAACTTAGACGGTTTGCTGGATGTATTGGAAGATATGATGAAAGCTCATCCTACCAATAAGGATGGAGATGCAGCATATCCCCTTTCATTATGGGCTGACTGGGATGGCGGCGACGGTATGCTGGGTATTGCCAATGTAGTACAGCTTACAACCTGGTATGGCGAGAAAATCAAAGGCTCTGTTATTTTAAAGCCCGATGGAACCTTCACACCCATTACAGATAAGACGGCTTCTTATTACAAGATTTTGAAATTTTTAAATAATGCACAGAGAAGAGGCTTGGTAGACCCTGATTCAGGTACACAGGACTGGAACTCCGCATGTGCAAAGATGACTGCAGGACAGGTTTACCTGATGTGGTACAGCTGGCAGGTTGGTTTCTGGAATACACAAGACAGATTAAGTGATGGAACTGCTTTCATCTTTATTCCTGTTAAAGATCAGATTTACTATGCAGATTCCGATACCTACTATGGAAGCGGTCGTGTCATCGGCGTTGGTTCCAAGGTTGAGGGTGAAAAATATGACAGAATCATGGACTTCCTTGACTGGTATGCAAGTCCTGAAGGATTAACCTTCCAGCATGACGGTATTCGTGATTTCAACTATACTGTAGGCGATGACGGCAAATTTACATTGATTAATGACAATGCGTTAATGGATAATCTCCCTGTACCCGAGGAGTACGGCGGAGCAGGTTATCAGGATGGTAACAATGCTATCAATCAGTGGATCGTAGATGCAATCAGCACCAATCCTAATACAGGTGAGTCTTACTCAAGTCAGTATTGGAGTACCTACAAGGCAGCCACCATGACCCAGATGAAGAAGGACTGGGCAGAGAAGTTTGGTGCAAGTGAGCCTGTTGAGTACATGAAGAATAATAATGTTCTTATAGTAAGCCCTAATGTAAGCGTTACCTTACCCAGTGATACTGCTGACATTTCAGTAATCCGCAGCCAGTGTGGTTATAACCTGAATGATTATTCTTGGAGAATGATCTATGCAAAGGATGACGCTGAATTCGACAGTATGTGGGATGAAATGACTACCTATATGGAAGGCTTCGGTTTTAATGATCTGGTTAAGTTTGATACCGAAAAGCATCAGATCGAGTTAGAGGCAAAGAATAAGGCAAAGTAAGATAAGATAGCTTCAGAATACAGAGGTTTGCTTGAGAAGTTTATTCTCCGGCAAATCTCTTTTTGAAAAAGTATTGAAGACGGCAGAGTATCATGATAGGATAGGACATGAAAAAGCTGACGGATTGAACAGTCAGCAAAAAACATATCGGAGTAAAGAGTGAAACATCAATCTTTCACTCACAAGTTTGTGGTCAAATGGGAGTAAGTATGAACATAAAAGCATATCTGGGAGACAAAAGTTTTTATAAAGTAACGGCGGCAATAGCCCTCCCCATTGCATTACAGAGTCTGATTACCATAGGAGTAAACTTAATAGACAACATTATGCTGGGAGCATTGGGGGAGATTCCTCTGTCCGCTTCCGCACTGGCAGTACAGTATATTGGATTTTATAATATTTGCTGTATGGGTCTTGGAATGGGAGCGTCCGTTCTTGTCTCCAGATTCTGGGGCATGAAGGATATAGGAGCGTTGAAAAAGGCAGTTACACTAATGCTTCGGTTTACGTTTGTNNTCGGTCTNCTNTTTACTCTGGCGACTGTTTTTTCTCCGGTGGGCATTATGAAAATGTATACACCCGAAGATTTCGTTATTCAGGAAGGGGTACGTTATCTGAGATGGTCCATTCCCTGCTTCCTGCTGATGGGATTTTCCACAACTTGTACCATTGTGCTGCGAAGTACCGGTCAGACGAAAATTCCTCTTGCAGGCTCCTGCATAGCCTTTTTTATTAATATTTTTGCTAATTGGGTGTTTATATTCGGTAATCTGGGGGCACCTCGGATGGAAATAGAAGGCGCTGCACTGGGAACACTTATTTCCAGAATTTTTGAGTTTTCTTTTAACTGCGGTTATTTTATTTTGATAGATAAAAGAGTAAGGTATCGTATTAAGGATTTGGCAATGAACTGCCGGGATATGCTGAAGGATTATCTGACAATCAGTATACCGGTATTAATCAGCGATGTTCTGCTTGGGCTTGGAACAAATGTGGTTGCCATGGTAATGGGAAGAATCGGGCATGTGTTTGTGGCGGCAAATTCTATTACAACTGTGACACAGCAGTTAAGCACGGCTCTGATACAGGGAATTGCTCAGGCAGGCTGCATCGTCACGGGTCATAACCTTGGCGCTGGTAATTATGAGAAGGCGAAAAAACAGGGTTGGACCTTTCTGCTGTTGGGCTTTTTAATCGGTATGGTGGCAGGACTGATTATTATTTTTATCGGGGATTTTATAATCAGCTGCTATAATATTACGGAGGAGACAAAGCAGGTTGCCGGGCAGTTGATGAAAGCTATCGGGTTTATCGTAATTTTCCAGTCTGCGAATTCCATTATCACAAAGGGGGTGCTTCGAGGCGGGGGAGATACCAAGTGCCTGATGATAGCGGACAATATATTCCTGTGGGTAGTTTCCATTCCCCTTGGCTGTCTCGCAGGTCTTTATCTTGAATTGCCGGTATTCTGGATTTATTTTTGTCTTTGCGCTGTTGGCGGCATCGCCATTCAACGCTGTTTTGTCCAAATATATGTCGGATGTGATTTATGAGGAGACCTATGATGACATTCTGC
>WFLY01000235.1 GCA_009177215.1 Bacillota bacterium | reverse complement strand
TCATTCTCCAGAAGCTCCATACCTGTACCAGTCAGAGTAATCCGTCCAGTTTCCATAACATAGCCCTTATTTGCTGCTTTCAAAGCCATATTCGCATTCTGCTCCACCAGAAGAATGGTCACACCCTGTTTATTAATCTCACGAATAATATCAAACACACCCTGCACAATAATAGGCGCCAATCCCAGGGAGGGCTCATCCATCATAATCAAATCCGGCTTGGACATAAGGGCCCGACCAATGGCAAGCATCTGCTGTTCACCGCCGCTTAAGGTTCCCGCCAGCTGATTCTGACGCTCCTCAAGGCGGGGAAACCGCTCAAATACCGTCCTTAAGGTCTGTGAAATCTCCTCCTTATCCTTGCGGGTATATGCGCCCATTTTAAGATTCTGTAACACGGAAAGCTGGGCAAAAACACGTCTTCCCTCCGGTACATGAGCCATGCCCATAGACACAATCTTATGACCGGGCAGCTTTACAATATCCTTTCCCTCAAAAATTATGCTTCCCTCTTTGGGCGCAAGCAACCCCGAAACGGTATGAAGAATAGTAGTCTTACCGGCTCCGTTAGCACCAATCAATGCAATAACTTCTCCCTCATCCACATGGAAGGATACACCCTTTATCGCCTGAATCATACCGTAATATACTTTTAAATCCGTTACCTCCAACATTGCCATGGATGTATATCCTCCTGATTTATTCACCTAAATATGCCTTAATAACCTCCGGATTGTTAAGCACTTCTCCCGTTTTGCCCTGACAAAGCACCTGTCCGAAGTTCAACACTGTAAGCTCCTCACAAATACCGCTTACCAGTTTCATATCATGCTCTATTAAAAGTATTGTCATATCGAAATTATCACGAACAAAACGAATGGTATCCATAAGCTCCTGTGTTTCATTAGGATTCATACCTGCAGCCGGCTCGTCTAAAAGCAATAATTTAGGTTTGGTAGCCAAAGCTCTTGCAATCTCCAGCTTACGTTGCTTACCATAAGGCAGATTTGAGGCCAAGGTATCCGCTTCAAGCTCTAAACCAAATACCTTCAAAAGCTCCATCGCTTCTTTTTCCATTTTCTTTTCCACTTTTCTGTACTTGGGAAGCCTGAAAATTCCTGTCAAGGTGCTGTATTTCTCATGGTTATGAAGCCCCACCTTCACGTTATCAATTACGGAAAGTGCTTTAAACAGACGAATATTTTGAAAAGTTCTTGCAACTCCCGCTCTATTGATGTCAATTGTTTTCTTTCCGGTAATATTTTCTCCATCCAATGTAATAATGCCCTCATTGGGCTTATAAACGCCCGTTAGCAGATTGAATACCGTTGTCTTTCCCGCACCGTTAGGTCCAATCAAGCCATATAAGCTTCCGCTTTTTATCTCAATATTGAAATCGTCTACGGCACAAAGCCCGCCAAAGGAGATGCTTAAATTTTTTACTTCCAATAATGCCATAATTAAGAAACCTCCTTTTTATTTTTTCCGAATTTCCATTTTGCCATCAGTTTCTTGCGCCATTCAATACATTTAGGAGCCCAGTTAAAGAGCATCATTACAATCAGCACAATAGCATATATCAACATACGATAATTATTGAGCCCACGAAGCAGTTCAGGAAGCAAAGTTAAAATCACAGCAGCAATCATGGAACCTCTGATACTTCCAATGCCTCCCAGCACTACGAATACCAGAATCATAATTGACATATTATAACCGAAATTCTTGGGCAATGCCGTTAATGTAGACAGATTATGAGCATACAGAACTCCCGCTACGCCTGCCAACGCTGCCGAAATGGAAAAAGCCATCAGCTTATATTTTGTAATATTAATTCCCACCGACTCCGCCGCAATAGTATTATCCCTGATTGCCATAATTGCACGACCTGTTCTTGAATTTACCAGATTAAGTACGATAAACAGAGTAATCAGCAATAATACAATACTGATAGTAAAGTTAGAATCACTAGGAGTACCTGTAATCCCCTGCGCCCCCTTTATAATAAAAGTACCGTTTCCCGACATTTTTATGGATGTATTAGTGAATGCAATGTGCAGACCATTCTCGTCCAACCCCACATGAAGAATATTAACCAGATTCTTGATAATCTCGCCAAAAGCAAGGGTCACAATAGCAAGGTAATCNCCCTTCAGCCTCAAAACCGGAATACCGATNAAAACACCNAATAGCCCCGCCACTACGGCACCAATCAGTATAGCAATAAAAAACCGCAACGCTCCCGGCATCCCCGGCGCTACAATTCCCATAAGCTTGGAAAAAAAGGCACTGGAAAAAGCACCTACACACATAAAACCGGCGTGTCCGAGACTTAATTCTCCCAGAATTCCTACAGTCAGGTTCAGAGACACGGCAAGAATCGCATAAATGCAGAGGGGTACCAGCATACCCTTCATCAAACTGCTGATATTACCCGTTCCCAGCAGAATCTGTACCACCACATAAGCAATAATCACTATGCTATAGGTTATCAGATTATTTTTAAAATTTTTAGTTATTTTAAATTTTGTCTTCATATTTACCTCTTCCGCACCTTTGCTTTATACCTTTTCCTGAATATTTTTACCGAGAAGCCCTGTCGGCTTCACCAACAGCACTACGATCAACACTCCGAACACAATCGCATCTGCCATTTGAGAGGAAATGTATGCCTTTCCGAAAATCTCAATAATTCCCAACAGGATTCCTCCTATAAACGCACCCGGAATGGAACCAATCCCGCCAAACACAGCCGCCACAAAAGCCTTGATACCCGGCATAGAACCTGTATATGGGGTAAGGGAAGGATATGCCGAACACAAAAGCACACCTGCAATAGCGGCAAGTGCGGAACCAATAGCAAAAGTAAGAGTTATCGTACCGTTTACGTTGATACCCATAAGCTGTGCTGCTCCCTTATCCTCAGAAACCGCAAGCATTGCCTGTCCTGCTTTTGTTTTATTGATGAAAAGCATTAATCCAATCATAATTACAATACAAGAAAGAATTGTCACCAAGGTCTCTCCGGTGATATTAATCTGTCCTTCCGCCAAGCGAATCGACTCCATAGAGACTACAGAGGTAAAGGATTTTGAATTTGCACCAAATATCAAAAGTGCAATATTCTGGAGCAAATAGCTAATACCAATAGCCGTTATCAATACCGCCAATGAGGAGGAAGCTTTACGAAGCGGTTTATATGCAATCTTCTCAATGACTATACCTAAAACGGTACACACTACTACCGCCGCCAACACCCCTACAATCGGAGACAGACCCATAGTGCAACACATTGTATAGGTAGTAAACGCGCCTATCATAATGACATCGCCATGCGCAAAATTCAACATCTTTGCAATACCGTATACCATGGTGTAACCAAGCGCAATTAATGCATATATGCTTCCAAGACTAATACCGTTAATTAAGTATGTTAAAAAACTCATAAATACCTCCCACAGACCCTTTCAAATCCATCTAGCTCATTCTCACGAATGTGTTTTAATTTCCCATTACATAAAAAATAGTATAACAGAATCCTGTCCATCTAGCAAGTAAATTACTTTAAGGATACACACTACTTTTCCTGAGAAAGTATATTTGTATTCTTAAAATAATTTGCTGTGCCTTATAACTTAAAAAGAGGGTCACCCTTTTGGCAACCCCCTTTGATTGGCACGCATCTTTATATATTAATCCATACCTGCATAAGCACCATTGACAATCTTAACTGCCTTAGGCTCCTTATTTACCTCTCCGTCAGCATTCCATGACATACCTGCGCCGGTACCCACGGTAGTTAAACCTTCAACGTCAATCTCCAACATTGCAGCCTTTACCTTATCACAAATGTCAGAAACACTCATATCGGGAGTAACACCGCTCTTTTCAATAGCAGCCTTTATAATGTAAATTGCGTCATAAGCATCAGCAGCAAACTGATTCGGCGTATCATTATGTCTCTTCTTATACTCGGTAACAAATTTTACAGTCAAATCATCCTGTGCATCTGCAGCAAAAGGAGTAAGAAGCATTACACCCTCAGCCAGCTGTGTATCAAAGTTATCAACACCAAGGATACCGTCCATACCGTCACAGCTAAAGAAGGTAGGAGCATAACCCATAGCATTTGCCTGAGTTAAAATCAATGAGGACTCCTGATAGTAAATCGGCAGAAATACCATATCAGCGCCTGCATCCTTTGCCTTTTGGAGCTGTACGGAAAAATCCGTCTTGCTGTCTGCGGTAAAAGCTTCCGTTGCAACGATATTTAAGTTATAAATATCAGCACCGCCAACAAAGCTTTCCATAATACCCGAAGAATATACCTCTGAACTGTCATAAATAATTGCAATATTGGTTGCAAGATTATTCTCAGAAATATATTTTGCAGATGCTTCTCCCTGATTAGGGTCTGAGAAGCATACGCGGAAGCAGTTGTCATACTGGACACATTCTACTGCGGAACCGGATGGAGTAAGCTGGAACATATTATCTTCCTTAGTTTTGTCTGCAACCGCAATGCAGGGAGTACTGGTTACTGCGCCCACAATCATCTGTGCACCCCAATCCTTTAATACATTGTACGCATTTACGGCTTTCTCGGCATCATGTTCGTCATCCTGAAAATTCAGCTCCAGCATATAACCGTTTACACCGCCTGCCGCATTAATTTCATCTACGGCAATCTGAGCTGCATTTTGAACATTTGTACCGTAAAGTGCCGCACCGCCAGTAGTCGGTCCGATACCGCCAATCTTAAAAGTATCTGCACCATTATTGTCGGATGCTCCGCTATTGCTTGCGGAATTGTTAGAACCGCAGCCTGTCATCATCGCCATTACCATTGCAGACGCAACGGTAACACTTACTAACTTGCTTAATTTCTTCATAATAAATCCTCCTTATAACATTTTTATGTGCGTTGAATAATTTCATTACTGCTACACATAATATACTTGTATACAAGTATCATAAATTATAATATACGGTGTCNTTTATTTTTNGTNAATAAAAAATTTTTTTGTTTTATTTTCNCATAATTTAGCCTTCTTNAGACNACACTATTGATTGCATACACATTGCATTCAAAATTAGGGGTGCGCAAAAACAGCGCAGAAATGAGGGAGAATATGGGAAATAAAGTTTTAAACGCTACGGCGCTGACCATTGCTATCATCGGCGCTATCAACTGGGGACTGATTGGAATATTCCGTTTTGACTTAGTTGCCTTTATCTTCGGTGATATGTCATGGCTGTCACGTATTGTCTATATTCTTGTAGGACTTTGCGGACTTTATCTAATCAGCTTTTATATGCATTTATCCGACAGAAGTGAAGCCTAAATCAATATCTATTAGGGCAAAATATAATCGGCACAAACCTACTAGTGTTTGTCAATGATGAATTGCTTTTGTCTCACAGGAAAAGAAGCTTCCGCCAGACGACGTGAAGCTTCTTTTTTATGACAGTATTTCTTTAATATCAATACTTTTACCGTCTCTCCAAATACGCTCCAAATCATAAAGTAAACGGTTTTCCTTATCGAAAATATGNACAATAACATCACCAAAATCAAGCAGCACCCAGTTAGCCGTATCATACCCTTCTGTCTGTTTTGCCGGAAAGCCTGCTTTTCCAAGTTTTTCCTCCACATTATCGCAAAGTGCCTGAATCTGGCTTCTGTTACTTCCTCCTGCGATAATAAAGTAATCGGCTATTACACTTACTTCGCTGATGTCAATCACCTTAATATCTTCCGCTTTTTTATCTTCTAACGCCGTAATCGCCAGCTTTGCCATTTCTAACGACTTATTCTCCATAAGCTTCACTCTCCTCTGTTATATTTTCTGATTTTTCACTATAATATTCATAGGTTTTTTGAGTCATGGGGTCAGTTTCTCCTCCGTTATTTTCCAGATATGAAAGAGTATCTTTTAAAATACGGACTAATGCCTTGTCTAAATCCGTAAAAGCAAGGGTTCGTATTTCCTCAAGATTTGGCGCCTGCTTCCTGTTAGGCTCAATATAATCCGCAACAAATATAATTTTTTCCAGAAGGCTCATGCCCGGGCGACCGGTAGTATGATTTAAGATGGCATTAATAACCTCAAAATCCTCCACACGGTATTCCTCCATTGCAAGAAAGCTACCCACCTTGGCATGCAAAAGAGCCGGATTTCTCCGCTCAATATCATTCACGCTGATATTATGCTTTTCACAGACGGCTAGGCGCTTCTCGTCCGACAGACATTTAGCACAATCATGCAGAAGCCCTGCCAGCTGCGCTTTTTGCACAGAAACACCGTATCTCATAGCCAGAGCAGCTGCGGTATATTCTACCCCCATGGTATGTTCAAATCTTTTATTATCCAGACTTTTTTCCATCGCCTTTGTCAGCTTTTTCAAATCAACATTTTTCATATTAATCCTCATGCGCATTAACTGAAGAAATGAAGCTGGAAGATATGGTGGGAGAATATGTATCCTGGACAGTGAGCTATCCGGTAGATGAATAT
>WFLY01000173.1 GCA_009177215.1 Bacillota bacterium | reverse complement strand
ATTATCTAAATCTTTATATGTAATATACTGTACAATACCAATCTTAAGTCTACAATATAACACTTTCTTATATTCTGTAACTCTTTCATTGTAAAGAATAATTATCCCCGTATAAATTCCATACTTCTTTAGCTCATATCTGTCTCCGCGACCATTGATAAATGGCGGCATCACATTATTCTGTAATTGATTGTATGTGTCTACAAGTTGGTTCTTTGCCCTATCTGTATATTTTTTTACCCATTCATCTTCACTGGTACCGTTATCAAAATTCTCACGTCCTTTGATTTGAAACGCAATAACGTTATTTCCATAATCTACAATCACATCTGCCAATTCTTTTCTGTTTCCTTTTGGCAAATTCTCCGGATCATATTTCAATTCATCAAATGAAAACTCTCCCAAGAAAAAATCTTTAACAATCTGTGCTGTGTCGATTTCTGATTGTTCTTTCATATATCCTCCTCATTTAATCCCAAAGATACAATATGTAATTTTATATTAGTTCCCAAGGAGGGCGCNNCCCCTATTTTCATAATTCATGTAATAGTAAATTTTTTACATCATNTTTGGTTNCAAAATAANGCGGAAAATNGTCTCCATATGTGCTTCNTAATGATAGGATTGAATCCTTTGCCCATCTCAATAGTTCAACCAATCTCCCCCACAAAGGATCATCAAGTGTCGCATCTCTATCAAAATCCCAGTCCTTATACAATGTTTTGTCATTATGCGCATATATTTTATCCCGCATACTTCTTATATCTTCAATCAAATCCTGATAGCCATNATACTCGTTCCGAACTCTGCATAAAACTTCCTNAGCTNCNTCCCTATACTTACTCTGCTCTACAATGTTTAACATCTTCCTAATCCCAATAGCGTCTTTACTTTCATCAAACAATCGTGCAGCTTGCATTAGCATTGAATATCTAAGTGAAGTAATTACTCCCGTCCAAAAACATGGTGCCTTATTAATAAAATCCAAATGTTCATCAAAAAATGCTAATACATATTTAAACTGTAATGCATCATTTAAAGCCGCCGCTGCATCACATTCTAAAACAGTTAAAAGCTTTTGTATATCATCTTTATCATCCCAATCAATTATTGTATATTTTTGTTCCACGCTTAACTTTCAACCTCATTCATAAATAATTTTCTTCCTTTATACTTCTCATTTCTTACCATATTATCATAGCGGCTATCAAACTCTTATTAACATTTTATATCTTATAACGATACCACTACAATTTAACGATTCCCTACTACCTTTTAACGATTTTCTACATTTCCTGTTTTTCATTCCCTCATTCGTAGTTTTACCGTAGTCCAAATATTATTTGTCTGCCACGGTATGCCCAAGCTTGCCCCAACGTGCCGAATTATGCAGCTTTTACCTTACCGCTGCCGTGGCAGATGAATAAAATTTTTATCATATCTTTTATATCCCTTCATAAGCCTTCAAACCTTGATATTTCAAGCTTTTTGGCACTTTTTTCATTTTTTGTTTTTTACCCTTAGTCTGCGTAATTTGTTATAAATCTACGCAAATTTACGGGCAAATGGTGTAGTAATTGGTGTAGTAGATTGTTTCGTTTCTTAACCTGATTTTCTCTTTTTTCCCTGCATATTCGATTCTTTGAAGTCTAAAATTTTCGCCATCTGCTCCGCTGCTCGGTCATAACTGGCATGAGTATAAACATTCAGCGTAACACCTACATCGGAATGTCCCATTACATACTGTAAGGTCTTAATGT
>WFLY01000289.1 GCA_009177215.1 Bacillota bacterium | reverse complement strand
GCGATTTTGTTCCTGCTGCAAAGCTGGTTCGCGTTGAGGGAATTGATTTCATTGTCGATTCTATGGGAATGAAAATAAACGACAACCTGATTGAGCATATCGACGGATTGAGGAGTTATTAGTATGCAGAAAACTGCTCCTGGATAGCTGGAAAGCATCTTGCTTCAATGATGAGAAAAGATACTTTTGAAGAATGGGAAAGTGTTTTTGCTGCAATAATAGAGGATGAAATAATTGGCTTTTGTACGTTTCTCAAAACGGACTATTACCCAGAAAACCGATACTCACCCTGGATTAGCACAATTTTTGTCGATGAAAAATATCGGGGAATGCGAATTAGCGAAAGAATGATTAATAAGGTCATTGAGTATGCAAAGGAGCAGAATTTTTTAAAAGTTTATATTCCATCAGATATGATTGGAATTTATGAAAAATATGGATTCCAAAAAATTGATGAGCTTCAAAATTATGATGGAGATATTGATAACATTTTTGCAAAAGAAATATAGTTATCCATCGCAGTCTGATCACATTATTCCTTTATACGATTTCGCTTGGTATTGCCCTTAAGTGCACTTTATAAGGGTAACACCAAGCGAAAAAATCTGGTAACAGGATTTGTATTCAACAGGAAGTGGAATGGCATATTCCTGTTTAGCGGGGCACAGCTGGCCGCAAAGGAGGCAGAGAAATTTTCCTCTACTCCAGCAGATTGATTTGGCAGCTTTACTGTGTTATATTTGTTGTGGATCTGAGCGATAAATCGGGATTTGAAAGAGTAAAAATATGGTTTATTATAATGAGAATGGAATAATAATACATAATTTACAACAAAGTGATGCTCAGATTATTACGGACGAAGGAATTGCCCAAGGTTGGGATGCTAATATAGAAAAATATGAAATGAGACTTAAACATCAGGCAGAAGGCAAATCTATATCTTTAGTTGCAGAATATGAAGGCAATATTGCAGGATATATAATATATATCCTGATTCCGAATGAGCTTCTGTTGCAAACCAGTGATACACTGAAATCTGTTCATGCGGTAATAAAGGCTTTTGACGGAAGAAGATTTATTAAGGTCACCGAAAATGACGCTGCAATTTCTCAGGCAAGCAACTCCATAAAAGCCGTTCTGGATGAATAAAAATGAATGAAGAGAGGGATAAAAGCTAAAAAAGTGAACGAGAACTGAGTGTTGACGAATATGTGTGAAATTTTGAAGTATTCAGTCCGATGCAGCATTGTATTGGCTCGAAAGCACAGATGAGCATATAATTTTTGGAGAGAAAGAGGCGAACTTCCTCAAATTTTCTGCATAATGTATAAAGATTAATAAAATATAAGGATATGCAGAATAATGAGAGAATATGTATCATTATCGTTGGAAACTCATCTTTTCTTCGGAAGAATCATGAAGGAACATGCGCTGTTTCTGCTGGTAGGCTTCCCGGCATTTGAAACAGATTTTAGAAATCGTGCCGACCGCTTTAGGGAAGCATTTGAGGATGAACTGAGACGTGCCGTCCGGCTCAGTAACGGAAGAATAAACGGGAATGTGCTTGAAAGCGGAGAAATTGTGACGGAGTTTACGCTAAAGGCAGAGGATAAGACCAGAGCGCTGGCAGGAGTCGATATTGACAGCAGGATNANGGAGGCTGANAAGCGNNTGCGCGCCGGNTGGAACTGGCGCCNNNACAGGGAGCTTGTATGGAGTGTGAAGGAACTGAACCGCCGCATTTTGAGGCTTTTGAATGAATTTATAGAGTTNAAGGAGCAGATTTTATGNGAGGTTTTGGAATGCAGACTNTATACGGCTAACTATCCGCTGCTGATAGNGCATATTCTGCGGGAGGCGAAGCTATATCGTGAGACTGTGGCGGAGCTGGAGAGAAGGGGAGGCATTCCCTCTCAGAACAGGCGGCAAATGGAGATGTTTTGGAATCAGATTATGATGGAGCACGCCCAGTTCATCAGAGGGCTTTTAGATCCTACAGAATGTGAGCTGATAAAAGCGGCGGACGAATTTGCCGAGGATTACTGCCGTCTGTTGGATAAGGCGAGGGAGCAGGATTTGCGGACTATGGATGAGCTGACCAGAAAAACCATTCAGACTACAAGGGAGTATCGACAGTTCAAGGCTGCAGGTACGGAGGGAATTACGGAGTGTAGGATTCGTTCCATCATTCTGCCGCTGCTGGCGGACCATGTACTTCGGGAAGCAAACCATTACCTGAGGATATTGCAGGAGTAAAAGAGGAGTGCCAATAGGAAGAACATTTTATGCATAGTCCGATTCTTGTAGAAATTTTTTCGGAAAAATATTGACTATTTATAAAATTGATTGCATTACTGTATTATAAAACTAATACAGCTGGCGAAGCTTAGAAACGAACACTAAAAGAAGGAAGAAAATGTTACAATATTTCATGTCAATGGGTGGATTAGCAATAGGGTTTATTATTGGAATCTTTTATTCGGACTACAAGCACAAAAATGAGATTTCAAGGAATAAAAAACGAAATTATATATTGCTATAAGGAGTTGTGATTAATGTAGAACGCAAGAGAGTGATTGCTCTTTGACGATGTGATTATGGCACAACTTGGACACATCTCCTCTTTATAATATTTTCTGGAGGAAATTAAGTCCCGGTCAAGAAAGCAGCATGGAACGGGGCCGGGGCTTGCATTGGCAGAAAAAATTGCACAAATTCATGACTGCAAACTGTTGTTTGAAAGTGAGGAAGCTAAGGGAACCGGAGTGAGCTTTGATTTACCCTGTGAGACAGAAGAGGTTTACAATGAAAAAGAATAGGTTGATAAATTGTTCGGGAGTATTGCTTTGCCATGAATACGGATGTGGATNTGCAGNCNGCATTNNCTCATCTTGCCCCTTCCGGCGGAACAGGATTNNTCCGCNANAATATTNCCCNCNCCNGCCTNTTNCCAAGCTNGNTNAGAATTTCNTTNGTAATNGTAGCTGTTTTGTNCGCAAGCTCNTAAGCGGTNNTTTCCTCTTCGCCCGAACGTCCGATGATTACGGCGGCATCGCCGGCATATACATCGGGGATGTCCGTTACGTCCACGGTTGTCTGGTCCATACAGATACGTCCGATTATAGCCGCCCTGCGACCGCTTATCAACACCGAGCCTGCGTTACAGGAGAGTGAGCGGGGAAGTCCGTCCGCATAGCCGATGGCAAGGGTTGCGATTTTCATTTGCCGGTCTGCCGTAAAGGCTAGCCCGTAGCCTGCACTTTCACCGGGGTAAAGGATTTTGACGGAGGTGATTCTTGCCTTAAGAGACAAAACGGGATTCAGGCAGGGGGCGGATTTGTCCAAGTCCGACAGGCTGCTGCGCACGCCGTACAGGGCGATGCCTACTCTGGCGTAATCGCCTGCAAGCTCGGAATAATTTAGTACGCCGTAGCTTGCCAACAGATGAACCTTGATGCCGGAATAACCCTGTTTTTTCAGGTCGTTTATAACGGCATAAAAGGCTTCCGCCTGCTTTTCGGTAAAGGCAACGGCTTCCGGGTCGTCGGTATCATCGGCACACAAGTGTGTATAGGCTCCTTGGATATTCAGGTTTTCCATGGCAAAAATTTTGCGGAAAAGTTCTACATGCTCCGCTCGTTCACCCAGCCTGTGCATACCCGTATCAATGGCGACATGGACCGACAGCTTTTTCCCATAACGGTTAAGCTGTTCCGCATAGGCGTAATCAAGGACGGTCTGTGTCAGCCGGTATCGCCTAAGCAAGGGGAATTGCTCTGGGTGGGTATATCCCAAAATAAGGATTTCTCCTTTTATCCCGTGTTTTCTAAGCTGGATTCCTTCGGAAACACATGCCACACAGAAGGCGTTTACACCTATGGAATTCAGCATTTTTGCCATGGGTACGGCTCCGTGACCGTAGGCGTTGGCTTTGAGTGCCGGCATCAGTCCACAACTTTTGGGCAGAAGGGCGCGCAGGGCGGCTGCGTTTTGGCGCAGGGCATTAAAGTCAAGCTCAATCCAGGCACGCCCCCGAGGGAAATGTTTTGTACTGCGGCAGCAGCTATGATGCCCAAATCTGCCAAACCGACTGTAATTAGCTTTTTCTTTCATTTGGCGGCTCTCCATTCTGTGATAATAAAGCCGTCCGTGTTATTTCCGGAAATGGAATACGGCATGTGGGGAGGAATTTCAAAGGCGGTATCTCCTGACGGGTCAGCCTTTAGATAGGAGACCGTGATATCAAGTCTGTTCCACAGATAATGGCGGCAGCGTCCACCATAGGGATATGACTTGATAAATTCCATGTATTCCTCCAAGGTCAGGTTGTTTTCTTTCATAATAAAGGCGTGGGGGATACCTACATAGCGAAAATGCCAAGGCTCATGTCCGATACCCGTTATGGTTTCCTTGTGAGCGGGGTACCTCTCNATAANGCCGTAATCTGCCGCATTNCGGCGGAAGGTTTNGCAGATGCCCTCATAGNGAAATTCNGGACAGATAAAGTCGATATTANCCTGCCTAANTCCCAAGTCAATNGCAAGCCCGGTCTGATGCTCGCTGTGCCCCGGCACGGCAACAAATTTCTGTGTAAATTCCAGACCGTTTTCCTCCAGAGAGTCATTCCATATATTCTGCTGCTCCTGCATAGAGCGCCAGCCGCTGACCGGTGCAATGTTACTCCAGCCGTTTATTTTTTTCATCAGTTCACATAAAAGTACGGCGGCGTGGCGGTTCATGTGGATGTTTTCATGGAATTCCGTCACAGGTATTAAATCATTGNTTTCTTCTTCGCAATAGCCGTGTNCTGCGTTTACCAAAATAAGGGTTCCNGTGTAAATATTTTGTCTTNATAAGGAGTGCATATTCATTTTTCCTCTCATTCTGCCGCTTCTATCGCCAATCCAATCAGCTTGTCCAAAATTTCGGGGAAGGAAATCCCTACTGCCTTCATCATGCCAGGATAGCGGCTGCGTTCCGTAAATCCGGGAATGGTATTGACCTCGTTAAAGACGATTTCTTCGTCGGGAGTAAGGAACATATCCACCCGTGCAAAGCCCCGGCAGCCTAATGCCCTGTAGATTGTTTTGGCGGCTTCTTTGACTCGCAGGGAGGTCTCGGCGCTGATACGGGCAGGCACATAAATGGAGGAGGTTTTCAGGGTATATTTTTCCGTATAGTCAAAAAAACCTCCGAAAAGAACAATCTCGTCTACCTCGCCTAAAGTAAGCTCCTCATTGCCCATAACGGCACAGCCCACCTCGAAGCCCTCGATTGTCTCTTCTATGATCACTTGATTGTCATATCGGAAGGCAAGGTCAATGGCGGGTAATAGCTGTGTTTCCTGCAATACCTTTGTCACGCCGTAGGAGGAGCCTGCTTTTACCGGCTTTACAAACAGTGGGTAACTGATTTGGCGGGCAAATTCCAAAGCTTCTTTTTTGTCGTGGCATGATCCCAGCACAAGTGCCTGTGGTACAGAAATGCCTGAAAGAGAGGCAAGCTTGTGTGCTTTATCCTTGTCCATACAAAGAGCGGAGGCAAGGACACCGCAGCCCACAAGAGGGATACCTGCAAGCTCAATCATACCTTGAAGAGTACCGTCTTCACCGTATTTTCCATGCATTACAGGAAAGGCTGCGTCAATGTGCAGGGATTCTACCCTATCTTCCTTGAAAAGGAGAAGCTTGTGTTCCCTGCGATTTGGTGAAAGCGCCGCGGGAATGCAGTCTGTCTCATTCAACCAGCTGTCCTGTCTGATTTTTTCTATGTCTCCGGTAAAATAAAAACTTTCCCCTTTATCTGAAATGCCCACCGGAAGCGCATCATACTTTTCTCGATTTAAATTGCGTATGACTGCGTATGCAGATTCCAGAGATACGCTGTACTCGGAGGAGCAGCCTCCGAAAAAGATAACAATTTTCAACTTGTATACCTGTCCTTTCTTTACTGAGTAAAAAATTCTAAACGGTAAACGCCCGTCCTTATGCAATGATTGTATCAGGACGGGCNTTTTGATATTTTCTGTTTNCATTTAGAAATTCTAATAATTGTATCNTGAAAATCATACGATTTTCTGACGGAAAAGGGGAGATACGCAATAACCTTTCAGTAATCTGAGAGATTGAGGGAAACTGTACTGCTGCTGGTTTTGCTTACTGAACAAAAGTATAAGTTATGTAGAGTTTTTTATTTGTAATATAATATTACTAAAATATTGACATTTATAATATTAGAATATGTACATTGGCAATATTATGGTTAATGTTTACAANTATAGTAANGTATTCCAAAATAANAATGTAAACGCGGAATTTACNGTTGATNAAAGTATATAATTTGTCGAANAGTTATGGTTGTTGGGGGAATAGAGTGGTGAGAGGCTTTTTAGCGGCATGTCATACTGATATAGGCAACACATAAAAGACTAATCAGGATAGCATACTTATCCAGTGCATGAAAACAGAGCAGGGAGAAGTCCTTTTTGCGGCAGTATGTGACGGAATGGGGGGCATGGTAAAAGGTGAGCTTGCAAGTGCAACAGTTGTATTAGAGATGTCCGACTGGTTTAGACAGTCCTTTGCTGTCCAAAAGCCGGGCTGGGTACCACCGTTACTGCTATTCTTATATTCCCGTCAGGGAAATATTTGTTTTTACATATCGGAGATACCAGAATATATCAATTAAATAATAAAATAGTGCAATTGACGGAGGATCATACTTATATTGCCAGAGAGCTGAAAAGGGTAAATATAACGGCAGAACAGGCAGCCTCAGACTCCAGACGGAATGTGTTATTGCAGTGTATCGGTGTAAATAATTATTTTGAACCACAGATAGAGGCAGGAAGTATGGCAAAAAATGAAGGTTTGCTTCTGTGTTCGGACGGCTTTCGGCATATGGTTACCGAAGAGGAACTATGGGAAGCTTTACAGCCTGCGGGCTTTAGCGAAGAACAAGATATGAAGGATGCGTCGGTGCGCTTGGCAGAGACAAATATGATTAAAAAACTGGATCATCCCGCCCTGCCTCGCATTGTGGACATTATAGATAAGAAAGATGTAATTTATGTTGTTATGGATTATATAGAAGGTGAGCCTTTAAGCAATGTACTGGCAAAGCATGGCGCCCAGCCGCAGGAGAGAGTAATCGAATGGGCAAAGCAGTTATGCCGGATACTGGATTATCTGCATACCTGTGATCCTCCTTATGAGATATATCCTATCCGCTATTGGAATCAGCAATTATCCAGTGGTTTGGAAAGAGTGGTACAGAAATGCACACAGTTAAATCCGGAGGACAGATACCAGACTTGTGCGGAAGTTTTATATGCACTGAATAACTACAATGAAATGGATGAAAGTTATCGATATAAGCAAAAGAGAAAAATGCGAAGCTTTGTCAGTGTGGCGGCAGCAGGCATAATGTGTCTTGCCGTAGGAATGACCTGTCAGGTATTGAAAACACAGGTGAATAACAGCGATTATGAGAATATTCTGCTGCAGGCAGAAAAGTCCGCCACCTCGGAGGAAAAGGAGGATTACTATATGGCAGCAGTAGATATCAAGCCTGCGGCATTAGAGGCTTATATGGGAATGATCGATGCGTATAAGGATGATGCTGTTTTTCGGTGGAAGAAGAAGCCCGGATACCGATAATCAAGTGACACGTATGATGAGCGCGGTTAAGTGGTTTAATGATGCCTACGAGTATGGCAGCGAAGAGGACAGCTATCATGACATGGCAAAAATATATGGAAATATTGGGCAGTTTAATAGAGATATAACCTTGAATGTGCAGGAGTCATCCGACAAAGGCACTTACAGCCCTTATTGGGAAAACCTGAAATCTCTGGCGGAGACTGTAACGGCTGACAGAAACGAAAATGAAATTGTTAATCTGGAGGTCTATAAGCTGGCGGTTAATTCCATGGAGACCTATGCCAGAAAATTTAAGACGGATGGCGTAACCCAAGAAGATATGTTGACTGTATGGGAACTTGTAAAAACAGGTGTAGAGGAAATTGTTACAACAACGGATAAGACGGAAGAAATAAAAAATATGGTGATTTCCCGTTTGGATGCGGCAAGGACTGCTATTGTGAATGCGTATGCATAGGAGGGAAATCAAAAAATGAATGCGGAAATTTTACAAATTATTTCAATAGCTGCTTTTATATTGGAAGGAATTCTTTTAGCAATAGCGGTGCTGCTGTTCTTTATTTTGGATGTTCCCAGTTTGACGAATGACTTAAGTGGAAAAACGGCACAACGGCAGATACTTAAACTGCGTGAACAGAACAGGCAGAAAGAGGATCGTAACGAGGATAGATTGCTGTTTGAGAGCTATGCGGGAAAAACAGATGTGACGGCAAAATTTCCCAAGAATGAAATGAGGGCGGAAGAGACCACAATGCTTGAACTGCCGGAACAGGAGACAACCTTATTGAAGGATACAGAGGGAACTACGGTTTTGGCGGCGGAAGAAGAAACCACATTGCTGTCTGATAAAAATTTGATTTTGAATGTAATGATCATACATACCAAGGAGAGAATTTAAATATATGAAACAAATATTGAATAGGGAAAAAAGAAAACTGGCGGCAATTTTAGCATTATTATTAGTGATTAATGCGTTGCCTCATATGGAGATGGAGCCGGTACAGGCGGCAGATACAGATTTCCATAAGATACTTGTAAGTGTGAAGACTGATGAAAAAGAGGGGTATCAGGGTGCAATTATTACGGTATCGGGAAGTAACGGGGATACAGTATCAGGAAATAACGAGGGAGGAACTGTATCCGGCGGAAATGCGGAGGTTCCTCATGGTGATTCCGTGACGCTTACCCCAAAACCTGACTAGGGATATTGTGTGTCGGATGTCACTTGTGCTGATAGTTCCGTGTTTGAAGCGGGAAGCATTGCCGAGAGTACAGGCGTGTGGACCTATGGGATTGGGGAAGTAATCTCCGATATGAGTTTTCGGGTCAATTTTCCTGCGTTTATACAATGGATGCAGCGCCTGTCAGTTTTGGAACAAAGAAGAAATATGATTTGTTGTCTAAGCCTATCAGAATATGCATTGACAAGGAGAATCCTGAAATCACGTTGACTGAGGAACAGAAGGAGCTGTGGATAACAGGAGAGTGTGCCGGCATAGATATTCAGGGAACGGTAAGCGATGATAATAAGGTGGATAGAATTGTCTGGTCTGATAAGCAGCTTACGGAGGATGAGATTTTGACAGTTTCCTCCGGCAATGTAATGGAAGTGTCGGCGGGAGATTTTACTGTTGAAAATCAGCCTATAAATACAGATGAAACTCATTATTACTTGTATGCTATTGATAAGGCAGGCAACTGCTCCGACGGGGCAGAGGTTATAATCTATAGAGACGGTGCAAAACCGGTGATTACGGCGGCTATGATCACTGAAAATGTCAGAAATTTCGACTAAAGCTTACGGTGGAAGACGGTATCGGCAATGTTTCCGGAGCAAGGAGGCTATGACACTTCAGAAGCTGTCTATACGGATAGTTTGGAGATTGCGGCTGAAAAGCTGACCGGGTATGCGAAGGTAAAAACACAGTATATGTCAGCGTTACCGATTTGGCGGGAAACACGGGATTTGTCAGTCAGGAATTCTATATTGACAGGACGGCTCCCGAAATTACAGGGTTTGTTGTGGAGAAGGCTCCGGAGACGGCAGCACAGAGGGTACTGAATAAGCTGGGTTTTGGTACATTTGGCAATGGTATGCTTTCGGTAACTGTGTCTGCTGAGGATGTGGGGGAATCTGCCGGTTTAAAGAGCATTCCCCTTTATTTAGATGATGCCGTATATGAGACGAAGGAAGCGGACAAAAACGGTAAAGCCGTCTTTAAAATTCCCGCACAGGATATTTCCGATAGTGTGCGCAAGATATATCTGGACAAGAAAATATATGCACGGGCAGAGGATAACGTAGGCAACGAGAAGGAGCTGCAGGTGGGAGAGGTCTGCTTTGATGCAGAAGAACCGGCTATTCTGATAGGGAATTCTGACACAGGAGTGCTATTAGGCAATAATGTATCTGAAGAGTCCGCAAGGGAGTGTTTTAACAGACTAAAGATTAGTGTTGCAAAGTAGTATGGATTCCGTCCGGATGTACCTGAGGAAGTAACGGCGGCAGTTCACCGGAATCAGTCGATTCTGCCGTGAACTGCCGCCCCATTCTTGTACTTAGGAAGATATACGGTCAGGGTAATGGTTTCATCCGCACTCTCGGCGTAAATACTGCCGCCATGCAGCTCCACAATCTCCTTGGAAATGGCAAGTCCCAGACCGGAGCCGCCGGTAGCGGAGGAACGGGAAGAGTCCAGACGGAAAAACTGGTCAAAGATACGCTCCAGCTTTTGGGGAGGGATGGTTCTGCCGTGATTTTGGACGCAGATTTTCACACAGTCATTGACAGGTCTCATGGTCAGTGATATTTGGCTATGTGCATAGCTGTAATTGACGGCATTACGAATCAGATTATCAAAAACACGTTCCAGCTTATCTCTGTCGCAGAGGATTTCTACATTGGAGGCAAGCTCGGTGTGCCAGTATAGTTCCTTTTCGTCTAAAATCGGGTCAAACTCACTGATAATCTGCTCCAGCATCCGGCTTAGGTTGGTGCGCTCCGGCTCCAGTGAGAGCGCGGTCAGATTAAAGCGGGTAATATCAAAGAATTCATTAATCAAATATTCCAGACGCTCTGCCTTATCTAACGCAATGCCGGTATATCTGGCGCGCAGCTCGGGGGATATCTGAGGTTCGTCTCGAAGGAGAGTCAGGTACCCGATAACGCTGGTCAAGGGAGTTTTTAAGTCATGGGCAAGGTATACGATTAAGTCATTTTTACGCTGCTCCGCTTCTTTGGCGAGCAGTGCATTATGAATTGCCTGTTCTTTGAAAAGGTTCAGCTCGTCCTGTACGCTTTTCATAGCGTTTGGCAGGATAATAGCTTCGGAGTCGGGCATTGCCAGCTTTTGGGAGGCTGCAACAATATCATCCAGATAGCGCAAAGGCTTGGAAATAAAATAGTAGGTAATGAGCATCCAGCCTGCAAGGCATATGCCGCTGCCCACAATGGGTAAATAGTCCTTTATCCAGCGTAATAATCGATATAGAGGGTCGTAAGGCTGCCAGATAAATCGGGTAGCGATACGCCAGGATAAAAGCACCAGCAGCACAAAGACCATAAAAAAGCCCAATAGAGATAACATGTATTGAATTAATATGTGTCTTGTCAGTTCACTCTTATAATGCTTCTTTTTTTTATTCAATGGTATAACCTACCCCCCATATTGTCTTGATAAATTTCGGCTGACGCGGTGGTTCTTTCATTTCCTTCCGAAGCCGTGCGATGTGAGCCATTACGGTATTGTTATTTTCTAAATATTTTTCGCCCCAGACTGCTTCAAACAGCTCCTCCGAGGAAACTACCCTGCCTCTGTGCTCACACAGATACCACAGGATATTAAACTCTATGGGAGTGAGGTCCAGTTCCTTTCCTATGAGGGTACATTTATGGTTGTCACGGGATATATGCAGTCCTCTGATGTCGTAGGAATCTGTCTCTTGCGGAGTGGTTTCGGCGGCATTGTAACGGGTATAGCGGCGAAGTTGTGTCTTTACTCGTGCAATCAGCTCCAAGGGATTAAAGGGTTTGGTAATATAATCGTCCGCCCCCAGCGTAAGCCCCGTGATCTTGTCCATATCCTCCACTCTTGCGGTGAGCATGATAATGGGATATAGATGATTTTCGCGGATTCGCTGGCAGAGTGTAAAGCCGTCCATATCCGGCAGCATAACGTCAAGTATGGCAAGCTTTAAGTCTTGACTGTTCACGCATTTCAACGCTTCCGTGGCGTTATAGAATTTGAAGACCTCATAGCCTTCATTTTTCAAGTAGACCTCCACCAGGTCGGCAATTTCTTTTTCGTCATCGACAATTAAAATATTTTCATTCATAGGACATGCGGAAGCTCCTTTAGCCTCTTGACCTGTTTAGCATGTGAGACTGAATCGTTTCATTCAACGGGTCATTTTTGTATATCATAACATAAAACAGCTAAAATTCAATACTTTAAAAACAGACATATACTGCTGTACGTGTATTTGTAAAGCTGTACATGTATTTATAAAGCTGTACATGTATTTGTAAAGCTGATATGCTGGACGACAGAGGATTTTTATTATACAATTAATGTATTCAGATTTGGTCACAACAATAAGCAGTGCGGACGGGTGGGAGCACATATGAAGACAGTAAGCATTTTGGGGAGAACCTGCCATCTTTTTCAGAAAGGAACGGACGGGCCTGTTATCTTTTGGGGAGCGCAGCCAAACGGTGCCGGTGAGATCGAGAAAACGGAGAAATATCTTCAAGACATAGCTGGAGGCAAAGAGTATACACTGGTGGCATATGAGGCGCAGGAGTGGAACCGGGATTTTTCTCCTTGGAAGGCTCCGGCACTTTCCGGAACGCAGGAGTTTGCAGGAGGAGGGGAGGAAACCCTAAATTGGCTGTTAAACGACTGTATTCCTTATATAAGGCAGCATTATGAATCAACGGAGGGAAAAGATTGTTTTCTGGCAGGATATTCCTTGGCAGGGCTTTTTTCATTGTGGGCATTTTATACTACAGGCTGCTTTCGAGGCGTCGCCTGCTGTTCGGGTTCGCTGTGGTATCCGGGGTGGGCTGACTTTATGCCAAAGGTGCAAGCGCCCCCTCAAAGCGCGGTTTACCTAAGCCTTGGAGGCAAGGAGGAGCATACCCGCAATGAGGTTATGGCTTCTATAGGAGATGTCACGCGGAGACAGGAGCAATATCTGCGGGAGGACAGCGCNGTCACACGCCATAAGCTGGAGTNGAATCAGGGAGGGCATTTTGCNAATNNCGGACAGAGGGTGGCGAAGGGAATAGGGTGGCTGCTGCTAAAGAGTTAAAAGAGAAAGGATAGTAAGAAGGATTATGAAGACGGCTAACGATTTGAGACAAAAGCTTAGGGAAATAGACCATAGAGGTTATCCGGCATATAAGGACTTGAGAGGAGAATATGATTTCAGGGAGTATATTCTGTCCATTGACCATGTGCAGGGTGANCCGTTTGCGGCNCCTTCAAGGGTTTCGGTAAAAGTAAGAAAGGAGCANGCGGGTATTNCGGAGGATTACTATGAANCTCCTTANAAAAGAGTGACCTTACAGGATTATCTCACAAGGCTTTTCGAGGCGCAGATACGGAGCGGCGCCTTTCAGGCAAAGGGTTCGGGCAAAAGNGGGCTTCTCTCTGTGTCAGAGTGNATGCAGGAGGTGCTGGAGCGGNNGGCGNGTAGGGTTTCTNAGGGCGCTGTGACCATGCGCTNTGAGGCTGGCTTCCCGGCAAACGGCAGAACCATTAACGCAGGAGAGCTGGAGAAAATGCTGTTTCGGATTCTTCCCGCCTGTGTGCAAAAGAGCCTGTTTTATAAAAATATTGATAAGCGTGGGCTGAAGGAGGCTATAGAGCTATGTGAGGACCAGCAGTATATCAGGGATAATCTGGATAAAATGGGGCTGTGTGCTTTTATTGCTAACGGCTCCGTGTTGCCCAGACTGAGTGGTATCTCCGAAAAACCCATGAAGGGGGCAGTTGCGTTTTCATCGCCTGCTTCCATGGAGGTGACTATGAACCTGCCGCACAGAGGAGCGGTCTCGGGTATGGGCATCCCCAGAGGAATTACTCTGTTTGTAGGAGGCGGTTATCACGGTAAATCCACAGTGCTGCAGGCGCTTCAGGACGGTGTTTACAATCATATAGTAGGAGACGGCAGAGAGCTTGTAATTACCGACAGCACGGCGTTTAAGCTGAGAGCAGAGGACGGGCGCAGCATAACAAATGTGGATATTTCCCCTTTTATCGGGCACTTGCCCAATAGGAAGGACACAAAGCATTTTTCTACGGAGGACGCCAGCGGAAGCACCTCTCAGGCAGCTAACCTGATGGAGAGTATTGAGAGCGGCAGCAGGCTGCTTTTGATTGACGAGGATACCTCCGCCACTAATTTTATGGTGAGGGACGAGCTGATGCAGCGGGTTATCTCAGCGGGGGAGGAACCCATCACTCCCTTTATTCAAAGAGTCAGAGGGCTGTACGAGGATTTGGGAATCTCTTCCGTTATTGTGGCGGGAAGTTCCGGCTCCTACTTTTATGTGGCGGATAAGGTGGTGCAGATGAAGGATTATGTACCCGTGGACATTACGGAAAAGGCAAAGGCTGCCGCGGCGCAGTTCGGAGCCGGAGACACAGGGGAAAACAGACATTTTCCGGCATATGATAATAAGAGGGCTCCGAAACCAAATGCCGTATTGGTGAAGGATGACCGACTAAAGTTAAAAAGTATGGGAACCAGTGAAATCCTGCTGGGGAGAGATATGGTAGAGCTGCGTTATTTGGAGCAGCTTAAGGATTCGGAACAGGCAGCCGCCTTGGCACAGCTGTTGAAGGAGGCGGAATGCAGGCTGATGGACGGGCGGCGAAGTATGCGTCAAATTGCAGACTTGTTGGAACAGCAGATGGACAAAGGAGGGCTTGAGAGCCTTTTTGAGCATGGCGATGTGCGGACGTCCTTGGCAAGACCGAGAAAACAGGAAATCATGGCATGTATTAATCGCTATCGCAGACTGCTCTTTTAAGAATTGACTTGAGCATGGGTTTAGATAAAAAGTTTTTTAAAGTGTGGCTTAACTGTTACAAAAAAAGGAGGTATTTTATACAAAAAAGATGGCGAAAAATTAAATAGTATGATATTATATTATAAAATGCGGCATCGAATGTTGTAAATACGTGTTATTTTACTGAATACAGACATTGACGATAATAAACTAGGGCAAGGGGATGAATAAATGGAACATATTAATTATTCAAAAAGGGAAAGCTTGGAGAGGGATTTGCGAGCCATAAGAGAAGAAGTAAGAGACTTTAAGGAAACGGTTGAGAATGACCGGAAAGGGAATACCTTTTCCATGTTAAAGAGAATTTTGTTGATAGCGATTATTCCTGCAGTTATTATGGGGCTTGCCTGTAGTGTTTTTGGAGCAATCAGTATATCAAGCGGTATGCAAAAGGAAGTATTTGACGGACTTCAGTCAACCTGTGCCGCCGTTGTCCAAATTTATGATGTCATGAGTGACAGTGATGTTTCGGTTGGTACGGACGGACAAATCTATAAGGGCATGTATGCTGTGTCAGGTAATTATGATATCGTGGATAATATCAAAAAAGAGACGGGGGTAGACGTTACCGTATTTTATCAGGATACCCGTATTGTAACGTCTATCATGAGTGAGAAAGACGGAGCGAGACTGATTGATACGCAGGCTTCAGACAAGGTAGTGGCAGAGGTGCTAAAGGGCGGCAGCGATTATGAGGATTCCAATATTGTCATTGATGGTATCGGTTATTATGGCTANTATANNCCATGGAAGAACAGNAATGGGGATGTGGTAGGAATGATTTTTGCCGGTTGTGAAAGCGNAGAGCAGAATGCCTTCATAATGCAGAAATGTATTTCCTTATGCGGCATGGCAGTTTTTATTCTGATAGTGTCTGCGATTATCACCGTTTTTTGGGCACGAGATCTTTCTTCCGGTATTAAGATAGCGGAAAAAGTGATTGAGGAGATGGCATCCGGTAATCTTAATGTTTCGATTCATCCCAGAGCAAAGAAACGCACGGATGAAATTGGAGCGATGAACAGAACATTGGAGAAATTCATCATCAAGATGAAAACTATTATGTCTGACATCAAGGGTTCGGCAGATATTCTTTTGGATTCCGGCAATTCCCTTGATGAGATGGCAACACGCACAAACGAGACAACCGGGGAGATCAGCAGGGCTATTGAGGATATTTCGAGAGGTGCTGTCAGTCAGGCAGAGGAAATTGAGAGCGCTTCCGTACAGATTGGCAATATGGGCAATCAGATAGAAGAAACTGTAGGCAGCGTTGCACATTTGGGCAATACGGCGGAACAGATGAAGAAGGACAGCGATGAGTCGGCTGTTCTCATTGGTGAGCTAAGCGTGTCAAATGATAGGACAACAGAGGCGATACATAAAATTGGTAAGCAGGTACANGCCACCAATGATTCTGTACNGATGATCCGTCAGGCGGTCGAANTTATTACGTNCATTGCGGGCGNGACGAATNTTNTNTCCCTAAATGCATCTATTGAGGCGGCGAGAGCCGGTGAGTATGGCAGGGGCTTTGCAGTGGTAGCCTCCGAAATTCAGAAGCTTGCCGAGCAGTCCAATGCTTCCGCACGGACCATCGAGAAGGTTATTGACGGGCTGCTTGCAGAGTCGGAGACAACTGTAAAGGTAATGGAAGAGGTTGAATTAATCATAGCGGAGCAGCAGGCTAAGTTGAATGAGACAAAGGAAAAGTTTGAAAGAGTGATACATGGGGTGGACGCCGCGGATAGGGAAGCGGAAGCTATTAGAGGATATACCAAAAGCTGCGATGAATCCAAAGCAATTGTTGTGGATGTTATTTCAAATTTAAGTGCGATATCGGAGGAAAATGCANCAAGCNCGGAAGAGACCACAGCTTCCATGCAGGAACTGAATGCCACAATTACCTTGCTTGCTGAGGCGGCAGGCAACCTGAAAGAGCTGTCAGAGGACTTGAACAGGGATATGGAGTTCTTTAAGATTTAAAGTACTATTTTATTATGTTTACTGCCGGCAGGGTATAACATGCCGGCAGTTTTTGTGCTTTTTTATATGTGACAGCTCTTTTGTGTTTAAAAACGAAATATGGAATTATTTCACAGTTAAAATAGTTTCCAGATTTTTGCAGTTATCCGCTAAATCCAACTCTTCTGTTAAATCCAAGACANGAGCGCCGTCTATGTCAAAATGAACCCTGCGGATACCGCTGCTTCTCACACCCTTTACGCCGGGTCTTGCATGATAAGTATTCCAGACAGTACCTTCCTCATCTATCACATAAGCGTTATGACCGGTGCCGAATTCGCCTTTCACACTTCTGGAAGTTAAAATTGGATAATTGGTTTTTGTCCAGTTCTCCCGTTTTAACAGGTCCATGCCTTTTTCGATGCGGAGAAGCCCAACCACATAGGAGGTGTCTACCGCTGCGCTGGAAAAGGTAAGGTACAGGGTGTCTCCGCGCATTAAGGCAAAAGGTCCTTCGTCCACAAACGTGTGATTATTTGCCCAGCCGTAATCCGGCTTAGATAAGATAACGGGATCGGTTAAGAGCTTCCATGGTTCGTCGGGATTCAGCCTGGCGATATAGAGCCATGCGCCCAAATCCTTGGGGAGAAACTGTCTTTGAGACCAGACTACATAATAATTATTTTCCCATTCAAAGCAGGTCATGTCCAGAGTGATTTCCTTTCCTGCCTCGCAGATGTCGCTGCCGTCCTTCCTTACCACTCTTTTCGGCGCAGACCAGTCTGCTCTGTCAGCGGGATTTCCGCCCTCTTTAAGCTCCATAATGTGGCTTTCCTCCCAGAAAAATTCTCCGGGGGTCGCGGCATGGAAAATATAGAGCCTGCCGCCTATTTCATGAAACTCAGGCGCCCACAGCAGACCGCCGATCCCATCGTAGGTCCGGGAATCCAAAAGCAGGATTTCCTCTGCATCGGTCAGTTGCGCAAGGGTGTCAGCTTCTCTTATATAAAGGGTATGGTTGTTGTCGGCGTCGTTAGTGGCAATAAAGTAGTATTTGCCGTTCCATATAGTAACACAAGGGTCGGCTCTGTTAAATGCCACAGGGAATGGAAAGTGCTCCTGATGTACCTTTCCCTTTATCTGATAGGTTCCCGTCCGGGTGAAATCTACCGAAGATAAATCCCAGTCAACGGACTTTTCCGCACTGGTGCCGTCACTGTACAATGCTGTTGCCTTATATTGTTTAAGCTCCTCCGGAGTGGAAGCTTCTACCTGAGAGGGAAAGCTGACCCCTACATTAACGGGCGTTAGCAGCTTCTTTCTTAAACGGTCGGCTGTCTGAGCGGATATTTCTATGATATTATGGGGAACAGCGCCCTCGATATTTGTTTGGATTTCAGGCGTTTGTACCGGTGCCGCTTCCACGGGAGGGGTAGCAGGCTTTAGGCAGGTAATGTCATTTACCGTCACGCTGTACCACTGATTTGCACGGTTTTTCCAGGTGATAAGGCAGGTGTCCGTCTCCTCTGCATAAACGCAATGAACATATTCAATGTATTCCTTGTCCAGTGACAGCAGACCAAGCTCCTGATATTCCAGAAAATCTGTTGTGGTGAAGAGAAGAATACTTCCCCTGCTTTCCTCGTCATCCTCGCCGTCCCCGCCTATACGCAGGGCAGCAATACAAAAGATGCCATCCTTTAGATGAAAAATAAAGGGATTCCTGATGCTTTTAGGATTCAGGGAACCATCCTCATTTTCAGTTGCCTTTGCAAACAATACGCCTGAATTATGATTTAATGCCTGAAAGCTGTCAGGTGTGTCGCTGATTGCCAAGTGCATGCTATAGGCTAATCTGGGGTCATAAATCACCTCATCTATCGGCTGTCGGGTATAATTTAGTAAGTATGCCATTTTAGTTGCCTCCTCTGTTTTTAACTATCTATGTGTAACAGTACATAACTGATTTTACTCTTGCTCTTTTAGAAGTAAAATGACTTATTGTACTGAAAATTTGATTTATTATTAAATGAACAGTTCGGACAGACATCTGAACTGCTACTATTAAGTACAATCGAATTAACAGTCTAAAAGCATTTAGTGTTGACAAGCTTATAAATATATGCTTATATAGTCACAATAGCATAACGGCAGTTCGAAACCATCCTGCCGGGGCGATGTTTCAGTAAGGCTTTGCCTAATCAAAACTAGGGAGTATAGGCATAGGGGCATTATGTCCCTTGTATTACACCCCTTGGGGTGTTTTTTTGTGCCGAAAAACAATATGGAAAGATATAATATTATTGAAGAAAAAAATAAACGTGAAATTGTTCTCCTGCGGGGCAGTGGCTGTGTATATAAGAAGTGTACCTTTTGCGACTATTATAGCGACAGCTGCAAGGATCCCGGGGAGAATTTTGCGTTAAACAGGGCTGTGCTTCAGTTTGTGACAGGCAAATACGGCGATTTGGAGGTGATTAATTCCGGTTCGGTGTTTGAGCTGGATGACAAAACCCTTTCTTTAATCAAATGCGTTTGCCATGAAAAAAATATTTCGACAATCCATTTTGAGGCTCATTATCTGTATCGGAACAGAATTCCGGCGCTGCGGGAAAGCTTCAGGGATTTTAAATTAAAGCTGAAGCTGGGTCTGGAGACCTTTGATTATGATTTCAGGGAAAATGTGTTGAAAAAGGGTATTAGGGAGAGGAACCCTTCCATTATAAGCAGGTATTTTGACGAAGCCAATTTTCTGTTTGGCGTCAGTGGGCAGAGTACGGAAGGCATGAGGCGGGATATTGAACTGGGGCTTCGGTATTTTGAACGGATATGCATTAATGTCATGTGTGGAAACACATCGGATATTATGCCTGACAGAGAGGTGATTAAGCGTTTTACGGATGAGCTTTATCCTCTGTACAGAGAAAATGAACGAATTGATATTTTGATAAATAATACGGATTTCGGAGTGGGAGATTAAGAAAGGTATCATCATGATAAATGAAATGTTATTATTAGGTTCGGTATTTTTTATTTTTGGAACGGCGGTTGTGGGATACAGGCTGTTTGGCAGGTCGGGGCTTTACTGTCTGTCGGCAGTGGCTGCTGTTTTGGCTAATATAGAAGTGGTGCTGCTGATTAATGCCTTTGGTATGGAACAGACGCTCGGAAATGTCCTGTTTGCAGTAACCTTTTTGATCACCGATATTCTGTCGGAGTGCGAGGGAAAAAAAGCGGCAAATAATGCCGTTTTTATCGGGATATTTGCCTCCCTGTTTTTCCTGCTGCTTTCTCAGAGCTGGCTATTGTATGTTCCCAGTGAGAACGATACCATGATGGGAGCCGTTTCTGTTGTATTTTCAAATACACCGAGGATGATTATTGCTTCATTACTGGTATATGCTGTCAGTCAATTATTTGACGTATGGCTTTATCATAAATGGTGGGCGTTCACCGAAAAGCGTTTTGGTGACAGGAGAAGGTTTCTGTGGCTGCGCAACAATGGTTCAACCCTGGTCAGTCAGATACTAAATACCCTGCTATTTACGTTGTTTGCGTTTGTGGGAACCTATGATGCGGCGACCCTGCGCTCTATTTTCCTGTCAAGCTATGTTATTTATATTTTTACCAGTCTGCTGGACACACCTGCCGTTTATCTGGCGCGGAGAATGCACGAGCGGCAACTTTTTTCGACTTCGGACTAAAGTATTCCCCGAAGCCGCCGATAAACATATTAGAAAATGGAAAACATTTATCTATGAGCTAAGAGAAAGGAGGAGTCTGAATGCGTATAGAGGCTTATACACAGGTACAACAGCTCTACCAGTCGAAGAAGGTAAGTCGCAGCCAGAAGGCGGGCGGCGCTACACAGACAGATAAGGTGCAAATCAGCAGCTTTGGTAAGGATATACAGACAGCAAAGGCTGCTGTGGCAGGAACCCCTGATGTTCGGGAAGAGCTGACGGCTCCCATTAAGGCAAGGATTCAGGAGGGCACTTATAGGGTGGACAACGGCAGCTTTGCCGACAAATTATTAAAGAAATACGAGGAAATGAGGTAAGCTAAGTGGCAAGCTTAATGGAGAACCTGATATGCATACTGGATAAGGAAAGTAGTGAATATGAGGTGTTACTGAGCTTATCTCAAAGAAAAACGCCGATTATCGCAAGCGGCAGTTTAGAAAATCTACAGAAAATCACGGATGAAGAGCAGGACTTGGTAAGCAGGATCAATCATCTGGAAAAACAGCGGATTGAAGTAACTGCGGATATTGCCAATGTGTTGAACAAGGATGTTAATACGTTAAAGCTTACGGATCTGATTGCAATGCTTGAAAGCAGACCTGCGGAGCAGAAGGCTTTGGCACAGGCTCATGACAAGCTGCAGGCAGCAGTGCATGGATTAAAGAGGGCTAATGAACAAAATAGGGAACTGTTGAACAATGCGCTTGAAATGGTGGAGTTTGAGATGAATATGCTTCAGGCCACAAAGGCGGCGCCTGAGACGGCAAATTACAACAGAGGCGCCTACAATGTGGGTGACACTATGGGCGTGGTCAGCAGAGGTTTTGACGCAAAGCAGTAAGTCTGACGTTCCCTTTATTCTTGTGAAATGTTGAGGTGAATATTATGCCACTTATGGGTAGTTTATATATAGGAGCATCCGGATTACAGACAAGTCAGAATGCGCTGAATACCACAGCGCATAATCTTTCTAACGTGGATACGAAGGGCTATACCAGACAGCAGGTACAGCAGTCGGATAGGCGTTATATTACTTTATCGAAGACCAATTCTGCTATTTCTTATCAGCAGACGGGCTTAGGTGTCGTTTATTCCAGAGCAAAACAAGTGAGAGATTTTTTTCTTGACAAAACATACCGCCGGGAATCCGGGAGAAGTATGTTTTATAAAGTGTCCACAGAAGTCATGGAAGAGGTGGAGGGTCAGCTGGGTGAGCTTAACGGCGAGGCGTTCCAAACTACCATGACGGATTTTTGGACGGCGATAGAGGAGCTTAGCAAGGATCCTGCAAGCTCTGTAACACAGGGGCTTTTGATACAGAGGGCTTCAGAGTTTGTAGAGCGTGCCCATGCTGTGTATACAGGGCTGTCCTCTTATCAAAACAATCTCAATCTACAGATTGTAAATCAGGTAAATAAAATCAATAAATACGGGAATCAGCTTTTGGAGTTGAATGATAGAATAAGAGCTATTGAAAGCGGCGGCATAGAACATGCCAATGACTTGAGAGATATGAGAAATCAGATTTTGGATGAGCTTGCCGAGATGACCGATATGAGTTGGGAAGAAGACATAACAGGCAGCGTGTATGTAAAGATAGAGGGTGTGGATTTCGTAAAGGGAAGTGTCTGTTACGAAATCGGAATGAAGCTGAATGAAACAAACGGTTTTTATACGCCTTTTTGGCCTCAGAATGCGTCCTATGTGACCAGAGATGACGGTACAAGGGATTATAATATTGACGGTGCGGAGGTGTTTGATTTATCTATAGAAATATCCTCTGATTTGGGAACGGATGTGGGCGGACTGAAAGCAATGCTTTTGGCAAGAGGCGACCACAGGGCGGATTACTCCGATATTGCTACGGATTATGATTCTGTTTCACAGTCCGTTGTTATGAATATACAGGCGGAATTTGACCAGATGATTCACAACGTAGTGAGCAAGGTCAACAGTATTTTGGCAGAGTCTGCAGGAGTCGTAAAAGGCGATTTGACATTGGCAGACAATACGAAGCTTGAAGGGGTAAGGTACTGCAAGGTGGACGAGGGAGGTTATCTTCGTAATGAAGATGGCAGTCCGATTCAGATTTTTGCCAAGGTTACCACAGATGCTTATTACAAGGTAGAGGCAACGGATGCCGACGGGAATAAAGCAGAATATTGGGTTTACAACGAAGAAGATTTGAGCAAGAGCGATAGTCTTTATACCATTGGCAATCTCCAGATTGACCCTGAACTTATGCAGAAGCCTTCAAATCTTGGATTTAGGCTGCCGGACGGTTCAGAGGATATTGCAACTGTTGAAGCCTTGAAAGCTGCTTTTACTGAGGAAGCATACACCTTGAATCCCAATGTGCTGAAGAAAACAACTTTTGTAGATTATTATGGCGATTTAGTGGCGCAGGTGGCAAACTCAGGTTATATGTTCCGCAATATTTATGAAAATCAACTGACTACGGTGGAAGCCACTTTCAGTGCGAGAGAGCAGGTAGTGGGTGTGTGTACCGACGAGGAATTGTCTAATATGATAAAATTCCAGAATGCATATAATGCGTCCAGCAGATATATTAATGTAGTCAGCGAAATGATAGAGCATATTATCAATACG
>WFLY01000036.1 GCA_009177215.1 Bacillota bacterium | reverse complement strand
ATGAAATTGAACGTGGATATGTCTGGTTGTTTGCGGCTATATACTTAGTTTTTAATAACTTACACTTGTTTTACGGATATATTTTTCAAGCGGTTAACAAAACTAAAATTTATTCAAGATCAGTCATTCTTGACCGATTATNCGTACTGATATTTATANTTTTTTTTATAATTAACAAAGAGGAAAGTTTTTTGCCATATATAATAACATNTACNATAAGTAAGTGTATCGCTTTTGTTTATTTATGTTGTTATGGCAGAAAAATTGTATTTTCTAAAATTATACATATAAATGCAGCATTGAACGATATGTGGGTTAGCCTCCTTTGCGGTATTAAGCTTACGGTTGCCAATATTATGAGTATGTTGGTATTAGGAGTAGGGAGAATGCTAATTGACATTGTCTGGGGAATTGANACCTTNGGNGAAATATCTTTGGCACTGTCATTAACTAATTTTTTCTTGGTTNTTATTCAACAAGTTAGCATGGTTNTATTTCCGGTTCTGAGAAGAACAAGTGAATCTCAATTAAAAGCTATATATAATAAGATGAGAATTGCTCTTGGTTTGTTTTTGCCGATTGTATTTCTATGTTATTACCCGTTAAAGGTGATAATTGGATTTTGGTTACCTCAATACTCAGTGAGTCTGAAATACTTGGTTTTATTATTGCCGTTATGTACCTTTGATGGAAAGATGCAGATGCTTTGCAATACATATCTAAAAGTATTAAGGCAGGAAAAAAAGCTGCTACAGTTTAACATTATATCTTTTGTTGTCAGTTTGGTTTTATGTTCAATTAGCGCATATATATTTCGGAGTATGACTTTTGTAGTTGTTGCGATGTCTTTTTCAGTGGCATTAAGAAGTGTTTTAACTGAGTTATATCTGTCAACATTAATGGAAATAAGTATAGCTAAAATACTTGTGCAGGAGATTTTTATAGCTGTTATTTTTATGGGTACTGCTTGGTGCATTGAAGATAGAATAGCGTTTATATTGATTGTATGTTCATATTTTGTTTATATTTTCATTAATAGGAGGTCAGTTAATTTTAAATATCTTGTTAATATAATTAGAAGGGTGGGAAAAAGTGATAAATAATATGTTGAGAGCAATTTGAATCAAATGACAAAAATGATAGTGCAGACATTTTTAGGCGAAAATTGGGGTAACTCAAAAGAGGAGAGAAAACATTGGCATTTAGCTACTATGATGATATAATATACAAAGTAAATAAGGATGTTATATTAAAGGTGGCAGTTGATATTTGTTTAGATAATATGAAGTGACCTCACATTTGTAGCAACGTGAATTTACCTGTATACTAAAGTTTGATAAGAACAATGGTAACAGGGATTACCGCATACAAAAGGAGGTCACCTATATAAAAAAATACTACGAATCGGAATGGATGTCCATAGCACCAACTATACTTTATGCGCAATGGAACCGGTCATAGGCGACCAAGACAGGATTTTTGCCAATATCCAGATCGCACCGGATTATAAGAATATCCTGATGTTTATTGAAAACCTTAAAATGAAACTCGGACTGGATAATGAGTACGACATTCAGTGCGGTTATGAGGCCGGATGTCTTGGATATTCCCTATACAACCAGTTAACAGCGGTCGACGTAAAGTGTGTAATTCTGGCACCGACAACCATGCTGCCATCACAGGGTCAGAGGGGCAAGACGGACGCAAGGGATGCACTTGAGGTCAAGGCAGAATGGAAACAAGGCTGCGGAGTCGCTGTTACAAGCTGATACGGCATGAAAGTCCATCATGTCCAGCTGTCAGTCAAGGGTGCAATGCATGCAAAGCCTGCATAGCACCGCTGGTGCGGCAGACCCTTTACGGCCGTCCGTCCATGATGGAAAGTGTAATTAAGCAGAGATCAGCAGCAGACTGCAGAGTTCTGCCACAAAACAAAGTAAACAGCTGACAGTATCNGGAAAGGGCNGTGATCATTTGAAGGNTCGGGCTATCTGCGTATCTTCTATGTGCGCACGTAAAATAGTNATCCACGCTTTTAGATCGCAGAGCCCTCGGCGATCATTAGCCTGTAGGTAACCANTCCACGAATAACAGAGTGGCCAAATGCCGGGAACTGTTAAATCAGGGCTCTTTCCTGATGCTGTCAGTCAAAAATGTGAGTGTTGTCAAAGAGGAAAAGGAAAAGTTTGTTGTTTTTTAAATTTACCTCTTGATAAAAGTCACTTTATAACAGGAGGAACATATGTTAAATAATAAAGCAATTCTCATAACAGGAGGAACAGGTTCTTTTGGCAAGGCATTTACAAAATATGTATTGGATAACTATAATCCAAAAAAAATAATTGTCTATTCCAGAGACGAGTTTAAGCAATTTATCATGCAAAATGAATTCAAGGAATATGCAGATAAGCTTAGATTTTTTATTGGTGATGTGAGAGATAAGGAGAGGTTAACGCGAGCTTTTGAGGGTGTGGATTATGTGGTTCATGCGGCGGCATTAAAGCAAGTGCCTGCTTGTGAATACAATCCTGCGGAGGCTATCAAGACCAATATTCATGGTGCCCAGAATGTAATCGATGCAGCACTGGATACCGGAGTCAAAAAAGTAGTTGCTTTATCTACGGATAAAGCAGTGAATCCTGTGAATCTATATGGTGGAACTAAATTAGTGTCAGACAAGCTCTTTATTGCTGCGAATGCGTATGCGGGAAGCAAGGATATTTGCTTTTCTATCGTGCGTTATGGAAATGTCGCAGGTAGTCGTGGTTCAGTTATTCCTTTTTTCTACAATATTATTAAAAATGGTGGAACAGAATTGCCAATAACTGATTATCGGATGACGCGCTTTTGGATTAGTCTGCGTCAGGGAGTGGAGCTTGTGATTAAGGCGTTGGAGGAGGCAAAGGGTGGAGAAACGTTTATCTCTAAGATTCCTTCCTTTAAAATTACGGATTTAGCTGAGGCAATGCTGCCCGGATGCAAGATGCCTGAAGTTGGTATCCGTGAGGGCGAGAAGCTTCATGAAATTATGGTGACGGTAGAGGATTCCATGACGACTTATGAGTATGATAAGCATTTTATTGTATA
>WFLY01000274.1 GCA_009177215.1 Bacillota bacterium | reverse complement strand
ATATGTTTTGCATCTGCCTTAAATCTATTCCTTATATTAACAGCATAGGATTTATCATATTCCTCAACAATAAATTTTCCATACAATTCTTCTGTTAAAGGTGTTTTCCCAATTACCAATAAAGCTTTACTAGAAAGATTTCTAAAATCATTAGCTAATCTTCTATGCTCGTCTTCTCCAAATCCTTCTTTATAACTTTCATTTCCATAGTCACTAAACACACAATCATATGGTGGGTCTAAAAAAATAAAATCATCATCTTTTGCCATATCAAATATTTCTGAATAATCATAGTTATAAATCTCAGTTCTCTGTAAAAGCTTAAAATGCTCATCCGTTATAAGCTTAGTATTAAAATTCTTATATCTACCAAAAGGTACATTATACTCCCCGTTTGCATTATATCTTATCATTCCTGAATACGCTGTCTTATTTATAAAAAAGTATACAACAGCCTCAAGATACTGTGTATCTATTTTATGATTAAAAGCATCTCGCATCAAATAATACAATGCTTCATTTTTGTTTTCAACACGTTCATCAGGCTTTTTTGCTTTTAATGCTTCGTATACTTTCTGATTTTTTTCGTACTCTTTTTGTAGATAATCTAATTGTATCCTTGCCTCTGGGTATTTCTCTTGCATTTCCTTATAAAAACCATATAACTTGCAATTAACATCATTTATAATGGCTTTCTCCGGCTGAAGGTAGAAATACAATGCACCCCCACCAAAAAAAGGCTCTATATATCTCGAATATTCTTTTGGCATATTATTTATAAAGTGAGCTATCTCTTTTGATTTTCCACCTCTATATTTAATCATTGGATTCATAAATATTTCCTCCTTCAAATGTGTGAAACACATCTAATCATATTATACTGTAAACCGCTATTTTTTTCTATGTATAATATAAATATTTTAACTAATTCAGGTAGAGTAAAATCTATCCAAATCAGTCACCTAACTCTTCTAAACCTCTACAAACATATTCTTTCCAGCCACCATGAATGACCTCATAAAATCAAGGCAAACCAGCAAGAAGTAATTATAGTCCTTGCACCGGAACAGGTAAACGGAAAGNGAGGTCATAAAGTGGATATTGTTTNTAANTTTGTCGGTGAAATCAATTTTCTATCTGACTCAAATACAAAACAGCAAGGCGTATAGAAAATACTCTCATTGAATGCTGGAAAAGACGGTATGCCCTTGTAATGGAGCCATACCGCCTAATCTAAAATACTTCCTTGTGACCGTAATTATTTGTAAAATCGGGCTTTTCTGTATTCTAGCGTATACCACAGATTATCTCTTAGGTATCATAGATCTGATTACCCAAGAGCTACATCCAGCACCATCATCAAAGCAAACCCCACCGCGAAAGCAATCGTACCCAAATTGGAATGCTTCCCCTCATTTGCCTCCGGTATCAGTTCCTCCACCACCACATAAATCATGGCACCTGCCGCATATGCCAGCAAATACGGCAGAATAGGAGTAACAATCTCCGCAAGGGCAATGGCAAGCAGTGCGCCGAGAGGCTCCACCACACCGGACAAGGCTCCCAGAACAAAGGACTTCTTACGACTGTTTCCCTCACTTCGGAGGGGCAGGGAAATAATCGCTCCCTCGGGAAAATTCTGAATGGCAATCCCAATGGACAGCACTATGGCTCCCGTCATAGTCACTGCTCCCTCCCCTGTCATAACCCCTGCGAAAATAGCGCCGCATGCAGCGCCCTCCGGCAGATTGTGAATCGTTACGGCAAGCATGAGCATGGCGCTCCTCCCCAAACTGCTCTTTTTACCCTCCGGCTCCCTGCTGCCCACATGTAAATGCGGAATCAGGCTGTCCGCAGAGAGCAGGGAAAAAATACCTAACAGAAATCCCACAAGCGCAGGCATAAAGGCAAGCTTCCCCAACTCCTCGCACATATTCATAGCAGGAATCAACAAAGACCATATCGAAGCCGCCACCATAACGCCCGCTGCAAAGCCCGTAAAAACCCTCTNCAAATTGGGGCTTATTTGCTTTTTCAAAAAGAATACACAGGCTGCACCCGCCGTAGTTCCCAGCAGCGGAATCAAAAGCCCGATTCCAATATTCATTAACGTACCACCTCATTATAACAGAAATATCANGATTTTGTTTGATNAAATCAGTTTTTTAATTTTGGCAATGTGTATCCGCATATACCTGTAATTTATCAATCAATTCTTTATAACATTGTTTTTCCATAACTTGCACATCTCTCATCAATGTCCATATTCGTCTTTCCAATTTCTCACTCTTTTTCGCTTGATATTTCATGACCATATTCATAATCACAATTGATTTGACGTATATTTTTTTAAGCACCTTTTCAATTCCCATACATTCATTTTTATCCAAGTACCCCATACATATCATGTAATCAACTCGGTCATACATACATTTCTTATGCTCCTGCAAAATATATGACATTCGCTTATCCGCCAAAAAGGCTTCGTGCGCTCTATCATAATTGCATAATTCCTCATAACACTTTACGCCAAAACAACCTACTTCTTCACTCATCAGTCTTTTATAAATCAATGTTGGATTATTTCCTTCAAGATAATCTTTTAATTGTTGAATAATACCGTTTACATCAAACTCATATGGGCGATTTGATGGTTTTAATTCAAAAAGAAAAAATCTACACGCTATACGAGGATCCGCAGCTTCATATGCCACTTCAAATGCTTCTATGCTAATTGAAATTGCTTTTGGCTTGCCTCCCAAAATTGAAATCATAAAAATAATATTCTCTTTTTCGTCATAACCATAGACAAGACTTTCATGAACATAATCTTTATTATTATATGCCTCTAATTCAGGTACATATTTTTCATTTAACCAAAATTCAATATAACGATTTTCATCAATATTACTCTTAATGAATTCCCACAAACTAACACCATATTTTTGAAGTACTGATTTTTTTTCAGTAGAAAATCTGATTAATGGATGAACTGTATAATTCTTACAATCTCTTTTTATAAATGCACAATAATTCAAAGTTGATGCATCGTTCAAATTTAGACAGATATTAATAAAATTATTAAATAACCATTTATAATATTGCCTTTCTGACATGGAAACAAATATTCCAATTATATAACCTTGATTTTTCCAATCAAAAAACTGCTCCTGACTTGCTGCTAAAGACCATTCATTTTCTTCAAATGCATAATACATTTCAAAACCATTNCCATTAATTTTTATTTTTAACCACNCAGGATATANTTTATNCTCTTGTGGAGTCTNNATCAAGTTATATTTTTCCTGTACTATTGACATTAGCACATTACCGCAATAATTCCCTATCATAATTTGTTTCTCAAAATAGTAATCAAAATGCTCGGTAGTATTGTCCAAAAACAAACCTACAGAATCCCACAAATTCGTATATTGCTGATACTCTATTTTCATTACAATCTCATCCTTCTGCTTCGCTGCCCGATAATCATGTTTTACCTTTTTGGGTACTTTGTAAGACTCTTTTACCGTAATAAAGCTATTTCTCAAATTAATTTC
>WFLY01000111.1 GCA_009177215.1 Bacillota bacterium | reverse complement strand
TTCTTTTTTCAGATTCAGTCGCCTTTCAGCGTAAAAAGCAGGCTGTTCCGCCCGCCGTTCTCCCGCCAGCGTTGTTCTTTTGTGATAAGCCCTGTCCGCACCAGATTGTCAATCGGACATAGTTCTCCAGCTGTTCTGGATACGCATCCCGAAGGTAGCGGGAGGTAAAAATAATTTTAGGCATGATGCCCCACTCCTTTGCATTCAGATCCAGCTGTTTTTTTTGCTGTCAGTTTTCCCGCCTCTGGTACTTGTACGCATCCTCAAAATTTACTGCGCCGTTGATCCGTTTTACTTCCTCCACGCATTTTGCATGGAGCTTCTGCAACGATTCCTCGTCCACGTCATGGGTGTATGCGATGATCTGGGACAGCTTTGACAGCTCCACTGCAATTTTAAAGTCCATCCGGGCCAGACGGTTCTCGCTGTCCTGCACGGTGCTGGTCAGCACGGAGGACAGGGACTGCAGCAGATAGTCCTCTGCCTTTCTGGATTTCAGATAACCGCAGTAAAATTTCAGTGCCTCATTCACGAACTCATTCCGTGAGCGCACGTTGGCCGCAGCCAGCAGCCCGTCTGCCGTTTCAAGCATTTCCTTCTCGATATAAAAACCGGTCCTTACTTTTTCTGTTTCTCTGCCCATTCATGCCCTCCTTCTGACTGGCCTATCTGCCGCAGTATTCATTTTCTTTCCCAAAATTTCCGGTATTTCTGCTCTTTTTCAAGAAACAGACATCAAAAATTCCTGTGTTTCAGGAAAAGGTATGCACTTTTACTTTTCCGCACGGTCTTTGCAAACGCCCAGCTTTGCTGGGCGTTGTGGTGTTTTTTCGGGTTTAGGCTGCGGAAGCAGCATAAACCCTTTAACCTGCACACATTTCGACCCTAACATATCTCCCCTGTTTGACCCCTTTCGGATGCCTCGCATTTCCGGTCTGGTTTAGGGGTGTTTTCTCCAAATCGCCCCAAACAGGGCAGAAAGGGTGCCGGGCGATCCGTTTATCCGTTTTTCCAACCAAGGGCACAAATCGCCACACGGACGGCCACAGGGGGTAACAAGGCTTTCCGGTTCCCTATCCGAACTCACCAATTCCATAGCAGCAAAGGGCTGGAGGAGTACCAATCTCTGTCTGTTTTCGGTTAACATTTCTATGCCTGCTTTTGCAGATATTTGTTTTCTTTCTGACTTTGATAAGTTCCTTTCCCTATGAAAAAAGCCCGTAAACACTGATGTCTACGGGCTTTTTTAGCTCCCCGAGTAGGGCTCGAACCTACAACAACTCGGTTAACAGCCGAGTGCTCTACCATTGAGCTATCGAGGATTAGTGAATTTCTTATCGAAATTCTATTAAATTTTTCTTTCCCCTTTTCGCTTTTTTACGGTTGCATATCTATCAATGCTCTACCATTGAGCTATCGAGGATTATTCATCTTGCTTAGTAAGGGTAGACAAATTTCATTTTGTAACATTTTGTAACAATTCTATTGTTTGTACCCTCAAAACCGAACATGAATCTCTTCCCTGATTTCTGCCTGACTCCCTCCAAACCTTGGTTAAGCCTTCGACCGATTAGTAACTGTCAGCTCAATGCATTACTACACTTACACCCCAGCCCTATCTACCTCGTACTCTTCAAGNGGTCTTAAACGANACNTGTTTCGTAACGAAACTTGTTTCGTTTGGATATGTCATCTTGAGGGGGGCTTCACG
>WFLY01000037.1 GCA_009177215.1 Bacillota bacterium | reverse complement strand
CTACTTGAATATATGCATATATAAGTTATTTTTTATTTGCTTTTTTCTCAAATTTATCCAATAATTNTAGTGTACTATTTAATATTTTTTCTACATCATCCTCACATAGGGAAATTTCTCCCTTCTGTAATTTCTGCAAAACCATATTAATCATATCACGCGGTCTGGAATTATAAGACTCAACTTTTGCCTGTGGTATATTAGATTGTATATAAAAAGCTATACTCCTATAAAATCTACCATAATCTTCAAAACGCTTAATATCATTTTCGCTAAACTGTCTTTCATATTCCTCTTTTAATTCTTGTTCTGCATTATCCGCTATTCTATTGTCAATAAATTTCTTAATATAATTAGTAACATCAGAATGATAGATGGCTCTCCTTATTTCATTGACCTTTAATTTTTCTGCACCTTTATTTAATCGAGCAAAAATATCATATTTTGTAAATTCCGGTGAATTAGCAGTAATAACATAAATATCCAGTACAGAAGATAACATTTGTGTCGTTTTTTCAGGTGCTATTTCTCTCACTTCCAAAAAACTTTTTCCTCCAAATATATCATTGTAATATTCCAAGGATTTTTCAGCCAAAATCAATTTTCCATTGATAAAATCTAAAATAGCTGTCAATCGTTGTTTTCCATCTACTACTTCGTATTTATTTTCTGACAATAAATCTTCTCCTGGTATTTCCACGACATATATGGGCGGAATCATTATTTCCATATACAAAGATTCAATAAAAGCAGTTTTTTTATCATCCTTCCATATTTCTCTTCTTTGGTAATTGGGATCTAGTATTAATTTTCTATCTTTTATTTTTTGAAATATTTCTAAAATAGACCATGTCTGCTTTACTATCTTTGTCTTTTCAAGCATTTCTCTTTTAATAACAAATTCATTGGGTATATTTCCTTCATTGTCAACATATTCATTCTCTGCCCGTTCAATGTTCTCATCTTTTTCGTCCTCTAATATAATCTTTTTATCAACTATCTCCTTTTTCATGTTCTTCCTCCATGCTACTGACAACTCATATTTTGGTTTAAACTTTAATTAGTTAATTAATATATCTCATCATATTTTATCACTATATGGCAACGATTTCATATAATTTTCCATAAATCGAAAATCTATGATTCCCTCTTTCGTTACAGGCAGCTTAATTATTTCCGCAACCAATCTACTCTTAGTTAATTTTCTGCCATATATGTACTTATATGAAAATTGCTTCATTACGGTCGAAATAAATAAGCCCGTATAAATATTTAATTCAAATTTAGGTATCAGAATACCACAGTCCGCATTGGCATTAAATCCATAACCATGGAAAGTAACATACCCTGTCTTGCTGCCATTCATAGATGCTGTAAGACAATTTGCATACTCCGGCACTTCATCTGCAAAAAAGGAAATACCTTGGTTCTCACCATATGCCGAAACAATTGGACAACTACCCTCAGACAAGCTATTCAAATTATTTATCTTTCCTCTCTCTACTACAAATAAATCTTCAATCTTATATTCTTTCCAATCTTCTACATTCAAATTATAAGATTCGTCTGCAATTTCAAACTTCTTATCCAAAGTAGCCATTCCATGCTTAATTTCAAACGCCAAATAATCACGAATTGTCTGTGTAAAATCATTATCTGTCATTTTTGTAAAATCGACTTTCATATATGCTTCACAAAGCCACTCCTTTTCGTTGTCCACGCAACTCCGGGCACTCATGCCGTCTTTTATATCTCTATTACGATATAGACTTAACCACTCGTTTTTTACCTCGCTCCATTTATTATTGACATCTACACGCCCGAGATATTTCCTTTTTTCAAAACCATCATCCTTACAATATCCAAAAAATGTCTCTACTGTAGAATCATGCGGGGCATGAGCTTCCCACACCATAACACACACATTGGTCGCTGTAGGATAAAAGATTTCATCCGGCATAGAAAAAACAGCTTTTAGTGTATGCTTTTTCAAAAGCCTTTCCCTTACCTCCTTAAACTTCGTTCCTATTGCGCAACTCATTGGAACAACCACGACTCCCGTTCCTCCAACTGCCAATATATCTAACAAATGCTCAACAAATTCTAATTCAACCACATCTTTTTGCGAATATGGTGGATTTATTAAACCTATATTTATATTCTTTCCTTTTAATTCTTTTACAATTTTACCGTTAAAGCAATCACCTTTATAAACATTGGACTTACCATCTTTACGAATAATCATATTTGCAATGGCTAACGTATACAATCCATCATCAAATTCAACACCATATAACCCATTTCTCCTAATATTTTCAACCTCATCCGGATTAGCATCCTTAAACATTTTGCTCATAGCAGTTACTAAAAAAGACCCGGAGCCACAACATATATCCACTACCCTGCTATTCTTATTCACCCCCGCCAACTCACACATAAACTCAGTCAAATGCTGTGGAGTTAATACAATCCCTAACCCGCTTCCGTCTCCTCCTGAATACTTAATAAATTCATGATAAAATACCCCTAATGCGTCACCTGTACTATCAGCATAATCCATCATAGGCTTAATTTTCATTTCAAGCTGTTCAATATACCAAGTTATCGATTTAAAATGCCCCAACGGTATTTCACCAAACTTAGTATTTTCCTGCAATGCATTAAATACTTGCTTTATATAATTAATTCTACTACTCTTAATGTCACTTTCTTTTAGAACATTTTCAATGGCATTTTGAATATTTTGTATAACAAGTTTATATGATGTTAATGCCGAGTAAGACTTTGAAAAATCTTCATCGTTCAACGCAATCAGAATTCCCGCAATAAAAATAGGCTTATGCGCCTCTGTTATTTTGATTTCGCGCAAATAATTATGCATATCAATGGCTACATTTCTGATTTCATCAATCGAATACTCTTTTTTCAGCTTATTTCCCTTAACTAACTCTATATAATTTTTAGGCTCTAAAATAATATCCCTTGCTTTAATAAGCCTACTGTATACATCCATTCCTTTCTGCCAGTAAAAGGTATCAACTTTCATATTGTTTGTATTTGTACCACTGATTGCAACAGCTATTACATTATATTCTTCCTTTAAGAATTTCGCATAATAGAGGACGCCATCCACAGCATAGCTATTTGGCTTGTTTAAGCCATCACTTTGATGCTTTTTTGCCGTATTTTTACACTCAATGACAATAACTGTATGTATGTCATCATTAAACGTAACTATATATTCCGGTCTTGCTTTGCCATTCCCACCTTTTGTGAAATCGTTTAAGTCACAATCCTTCGGTTTTCCGCCGGCTTTTTTTAATAATTTTTCTATCTTATCAACAGATGAAACATCTCCCTGTGGGAAAACATAGCCAAAATCATTACGCCCAACCGTGCACTTCATTTCCCGTAATGTCAAATTTTCTGTATATTTTTCAACAGCCATTTAAAGTCCTCCCACTAAACATTGACAATTCTCATAAATAACCATCTGTATATTTTGTGCTCTCATTTTCGCAATTCTTAAAGAGCCGGAAATTCTCTTTTATTCACTATTCACAACCTAATCTCTATTCCGCCACTAAAATCAACAATACGAATAGTAACAAACATTTTCCTCTCCAATCTATTATCTATCAGCATTTTGTAATACAACGCTACAGGTCGAATTACAAACAATTATTTTGCATACGCCATATTCTTAATACCTATAAATGATATCATATTTTTATTTCTTTTACTATGGATTTTCACACGATTTGTTCTCTGGAATCACGCAATGACATGCAAGAAACATATGTTCTATTCTTTTATTATAGCATTCTTTTAGAAAAAATCAATACTTGTTGACCACTTATCTATAAAAATTTTGCAATCCCTCCTATTACAGGTAAAAANCGGTCTCTCAGCAGACTACAGGANTTAGATACAGATNATTTACATTTNAGAGATATCAGNGTNNTANTTATCATATAAACTAGAANNANAAANTGATGAGNAANAGCAGATGAAAGACAGAAAAATCTTAATCATTGAAGACGAAAAGCCCATTGCGGATATTTTAAAATACGGCTTTGAAAAGGAAGGTTTTTTGATTCGTTGCGCCTACACAGGCTGCGAAGGCTTCGCCACGGCACAAAAAGAACCTCCGGATCTTATACTATTAGACTGGATGCTGCCGGACATAAGCGGCGTAAACGTATGCCGGATGCTGACCGAGCAATACAAAATCCCCATCATCATGCTGACCGCAAGGGGAAATGTGGAGGACAAGCTCTGCGGTTTGGAGGCAGGTGCGGACGATTACATTACGAAGCCCTTTGACTTGCGTGAGGTGGTGGCACGTGTGCGGACGATTCTGCGCCGGTTCGACAAAGCCCACGAGGAAGACTCCGAAGAACAGATAGTCTGCGGGAATCTGACCGTGGTGGAACGGGAACACAGCGTCTACCGGCAGGGAGAGCTTTTGAATCTGACTCCCAAGGAATATGATCTGCTGGTATGCTTTCTAAAGCATCCCCGTCAGGTATTTACCAGAACTACACTGCTGGATTCGATTTGGGGATATGATTTTGNANNNGACACCAGAACAGTAGATATTCATGTGCAACGCATTCGTAAGAAGACCGGACTGGAGGAAGCATTGGTAACGGTTTTCGGAGTGGGGTATAAATATGTTCCTCAATAAAGATCCCTACCGCTTCGGAATCCGCCGTCAGATGGCATTGGTACTGTTTGCCATATTTCTTGCCGGCGGCTACATTTTATACGGCGGAATCCACACGCGGTTAAGACAGAACCAAGAAGAACAAATCATTCGGGAACTGCAGGTAATACAGGAAAATACCCTTATCTATGTCAGACAGCTTTTGATGCTTCATAAGGCAAACAATGACGAAGAAAGCTACCGCCAGATTGCGGAGGATATTGCTCAGGAACTGAAGCTTCTGGGCGGAAAACGTCTGAATGTATTGGATACTAAAGGACAATACCTCAGCGGGAGCAACCAGCTGCAGGAAGACGGAACCGGCGAAGATTTACGGCAGGCTCTGGCGGGTAATGCCGCATTTACCATGACATACCCCGAACCTGACAAGATGCTGGTCTTCTTTTCCATGCCCGTGGTGATTGAGGGTCAGACCTTAGGTATTATCCGTTATCAGATAGATACCTCCCGGCTCTATGTGCAAATCAGGCAGACGGAGCGGTTGGTCTACCAAACGGCGGCCGCCGTATTCGTCCTGACATTCCTGCTCCTCGCATTTTTCATAGGCAGGCTGTTGTCACCCATCCAGAAATTGACAAAAATTTCTCGTCAAGTAGTACAGAATCTTTCCAAGGAACAGAACGATATGCAGCTTCTTGCCCAGCTGACGGATTCCGAGCGCAGGAACGAGGTTGGAGAATTATCCCGGAATTTCAGCGTAATGCTGGAAACGATTGGCTCACAGTTTGAGAAAATGCAGGCAGATAAGGAACAAATTGTCAAGCTGTTAGGCAGCAGACAGGAATTCTACAACAATATGACCCATGAGCTGAAAACTCCCCTGACTACCATTCAGGGTTACGCCCAGCTTATGGAAGCGGACCAAGGGGCGGATGAGACTTTGACAAGGCAGGGTCTGCACCATATTTTACAGGAAAGCACACGTATGCATCAGATGGTGCTTCAGCTTCTGGAAATGTCTGACAAGGGCATTTATATGGAAAAGCAGCTTGTGGATTTGGCTGATACCGCATGCAGCGTGGCTTCGGCACNGCAAATCANGGCAANNCGATATGAAATNCGGATCNAAANANAATTTTCNGAAAAGCTATGGGTGTTAGGCGTGGANGAACGGCTGCGTCAGGTGCTGATCANTNTGGTAGATAATGCCATAAAATACGGAAACAGCCATACCACAATCCGCATTAAGGGCTCACGGAAAAACGGCTTTGTCCTTTTGACCGTCCGAAATCAGGGAAAGGGGCTAAGCCCTGAGGAACAGGAACGGATATTTGAACCCTTTTACCGGGTGGACAAGGCATACTCCCGAGAACAGGGAAGCTCGGGGCTGGGGCTTTCCATTTGCCGGAAAATCATGGAAGAACACGACGGAACCATCGGCGTGCGTAGCAAACCAGCAGCACAGACTATATTTTACATTCGTTTCAAGGCGGAACAAAGGGAGGAAACAGGATGAATCGGAGAAAAAGTCTACATATCAAAAACCATTCGCCGATGCGCCCCGCCACTTCCCTGCTGCTCACTGCTTCATTGCTGCTTACCGCTTTTTTACCGCTTGCAGGCTGTGCTCCCGAGGAAAAGACCCTGCTGCTTCCAAGGTCGGTAGCCTTGGAGGAGGAAACGCTAGAATCAGACTCCTCAAAGGATTATACTGTAAAAAAGATATATACCTACGCATATGAGACAAGGGGTACGCTGGGAAAAAGCGCTTTTCTTAAGGGCTGTAGCGAAAATGAAATTCACATACTGTCGAAAGAACAGGATGAAGAAAGAACACTCGCCTATCAGCAAGTGGATTACCGCTATGGCTTTTATGACACGATAGAGAACTTTTTTCAATTTTGGGAAGACTGGCTTGAACCCTCGGAGGGAACGTTCAACGGGGATTTATACATAGAGAAGCTGCTTCCCTCCCCTGACGGGAAACAATTTCTGGTGTATCTCCGTTCCGTATTTTGGGAAACCCGCATAGTTTGGCTATATACCCTCGGAGAGCAGGATCCTTTGCTCTTATACGAAGGCAGTATGGAAATCGACGGAATTCTGAAAGGCTCGTTTTCCCCAAGCGGCCGTTGGGTAACCTTTGACGTGTTCGGCGTCACTACCGGTTCCCAGCGATATGTTCCCATATATGACTGCCGCAATACAGTGCCTTCTAAAGAAGAGCCTGAGCGGATTGTGCTTGAAAATTTCTCGCTTTTGTATCCGCCGGCTCGGACACTACAATATTATAATGATACCATTGATACTCCTGACAAATTATGGGCTGCAGCGCTTTATGACATTTCCGATGACGTAGCGCTTTTAAGCTTTCGCAGAGATGATAAGGACTCTGTTTCGGTACAGCAGCGATGTTGGAAAACTCTTGATATTTCTCCGGCAGACGATTCCGAGTATTCCCAACAAACCTACACCGACAGCTATCTGGACGGAAATGTAGCGCTTAAAATGCCATACTTGAAATATGAGTTTTCTGTGGAAGAAAATTCCGTTTATTATTTAGAGGATGCATCGAGAATTTTAAAAACATGCATCAATCCCGTCGAAAANCCCATGGCGGATTCTNTGGAATTCCCGAATANTGNCTGGGATTTCCTGCGGCTGGANACCGGTGAATTTCTGATTGTGATAGCACAGGATTTCGAGATAAAAGATAACANTATGAATGNCAATCAGATCACGGAAGGAAATACGGACAGCCCGCTTTACATTCAAAGCCTGTGGGATATCCGTTCCGCNGATTTGNATCTGTACCCCGCCGGAGGAACGGAAGGGAAGCTGTTGTACAAAAATCTGCAAAATCTAATCAGCATGGAATATGATGAAGAAACAAGGCGAGTTCTGTTAGAAACCTATGAGGATGAAACCTTGACCAAAAGAAAATGCATCATTTTGGAGCTATAGCGGTAAAAATTCTCCTTTACTTACATATGAAAACATCTTTACAGTCATGGAATGCCCTGACGCATCAGGCATTCCATGACTGTTTTAGGAAAAAGTTTACAACCGGAAACATTTTAGCAACAAATTTGTCAAGCATAAGATACATTTCTCCTCTAAACTAAATCCATAAGGAAGCATACCTATCCTGCCGCTTTAAAAGGCAATAGCGTAGGTTGCCGCCTTATATCCAATAATGTCTGCATGGTTTAATACCATGAAATATCATTTANGAGGAGTATTGATNATGTGTGGAATATGNGGANTTATAGAAAAAAACAGCATAGAGGAACAAANGCTCTNCGCATTAAGGAACAAGAAAAAAAGAAACGAGACTGCATGGCAGGCAATTCCTTCCAGAGAACGAATTTTGGAAATGATGATGACTGCCCTGATTCACAGAGGACCCGATCAAGGAAACAGCTGGATGTCTGAGAATGCAGCTTTGGGATTTCGCCGCCTGAGCATCATCGATTTGGAAGGAAGCATACAGCCAATGGTAAATGAAACCAAAGATAAGATTTTGGTATTCAATGGGGAAATCTATAACTATCAAGAGCTGCGTATGGAGCTGTTAAGAGCCGGACACAGCTTTTCCAGCCAAGGGGATTCCGAGGTGCTGCTTCATGGATATGAGGAGTGGGGGGAACGCTTACCTGAACATCTGCGGGGGATGTTCGCCTTTGCTATCTGGAATGAAAAAAAACAGACGTTCTACGCTGCCAGGGACCCTTTCGGAATTAAACCTTTTTATTATACACTGGCGGAGGGCTGCCTTATCTTTGCATCTGAGATTAAAAGTATCTTATCTCATCCTGCCTATAAAAAACGACTGAATCCTGAAGCCTTGGAACAGTATCTGTCCTTCCAATATTCCGCGCTGGAGGAAACCTTTTTTCAGGGCATAAGACAGCTGCGTCCAGGGCACTGCCTTATATACCGAAAAACACAATACACCTTGGAATTAAAGCGATATTTTATACCGGAGCTAAAACCGGACACTTCTAAAGAACAAAATCCAAAATCCGAAGAGGAATGGCTTGACGAGCTTGACCAAGTAATATCGAATTCCGTGAATGCCCATATGGCGGCGGATGTGGAAATCGGAACCTTTCTTTCCGGCGGGGTGGACTCCGGCCTTGTTGCCGCGGAATTCACCGGAAACAAAACCTTTACCGTAGGCTTTGGCAACGGACCAAGCCGCTATAATGAAATCCCTTTTGCCGCCGAGCTTGCCGAAACACTACAGTTGGAGCATAGGGAGAAACGGATTTCCGAAAAAGAATTCTGGGAGGCAGTTCCTGAGGTGCTTTACCATATGGACGAACCAAGCGGGGATTCTTCTGCCGTTGCCCTGTACTTTCTCTCCCGGGAAGCGGCAAGACAGGTGAAGGTCGTTGTGTCCGGAGAGGGCGCCGACGAGCTGTTCGGAGGATATTGTATCTACTGTGAGCCCAACGCCCTGCATTTATACCAAAAGCTTCCCACACCCTTAAGGGAAAAAATCGCGACTCTTGCCTGCCGGCTGCCAAAGATAAGAGGCCGCAGTTTTCTCATACGAGGAAGCTTGCCGGTGGAGAAACGCTTTATCGGAAATGCAAATCTTTTTACCGCAGACGAAAGAAAACATCTGTTGAAACACAAGACGCAGACACCTTCCCCACAGGAATATCTTGCTAAAGATTATCAGGATACGAGCACGCTGGATGAGGCAAGCCGTATGCAATACATAGACCTTCTACACTGGCTTCCCGGCGATATCCTGCAAAAGGCGGACCGCATGAGTATGGCACACTCACTTGAGCTGCGGGTGCCCTATCTGGACAGAGAAGTCTTTGAAGCAGCACGCCATCTTCCCTCAAAGTATAAGCAGAAAGGGCAGGTATCCAAATACTTATTCCGTAAGGTCGCTGCACGACACCTCCCCGCAGATAGCTCCGAGCGCAGAAAACTGGGTTTCCCCGTTCCTCTCGGACACTTTTTGACCTCCGAGATGGGCTCCAGAGCCATTATCCGAGCTTTCGACTCTCCCGCTGCCGAGAAATTCTTCAACCGGGAGGCTTTGGAAGAACTTCTGGAAGGACGTGGCTGCGGTCGGGGAAATACCAACAGAAAGCTTTGGGCAGTGTACTGCTTTTTAATTTGGTATGAAATCTATTTCCCAGACGGGGAAGAGGAGGATTGCCATTACAGGGTGTAACGCTAAACCGGCTCCGTAGACTGGGCATTCACACGGAACCGCAAAACATATTATTGTCTGCCGGAGCGCAAAATGCCTTGTCCGTCATACTTATCTCAATGTTTGAAGCAGGTGATAAAATAGCCGTTGATACGGACGAATACGGCATGTCGCCGACGGCTTTGTCAGCTGTCTGCAGGAATACGGAAATAAAGGGAATTTACTTAATGCCCACGTGCAGCAATCCAACAGGTATTTTCATGCCACAAACCCGCCGGCTGGAAATTGCAGATATAGTACGCAAATATAAGCTGTAATGATTTGATTGATACGTTTTTTTAAAACCCTGTGCCCAATCTCAGTCTGGGTATATAAAAACAACAGGACACCGAATACAGGCAGAAGCATAATCACAATCAACCAAGTTATTTTCGCTGTTGGGTTAATCCTGCTGTTCAAAAGATAAATTACCATAATAACTGTAAACAGCATCGTTGCGCCTAAAATATGTGGCAGAAATTCCTCAAACCATTGAAAAATACTGAAAAGAATAAGAACCTGCATAACAAGCAAAAGTAAAATCAGCCCGAAACGGCTGAATATGGCATGAACAATACCCTTTTGCCCCTTCTTTAAAAGGGTAAGCCCCTCGTTTTTATAATTCGCTTTCATAGTACACCTCTTTCCGTATTTCAAGAAAATTCTGCTTTTTCCAAAAGTACTTTAACAAATCAGACTGTATTTCTTATANTTATTACCTTTATAAACNATACAGTCAAGGTATAAATTAAAAAGGTTCTTATTCCGGCGGCTTTATTATGTATTCCTGAAATCTTTCCGGTATTTCATAATTTTTTAAGTGTTCATATTTGACCGGCTTCTTATTTCCTCTTGAATCCACGATATATGAGATTTCATCATATCCCAGAGGATTATGNGCCCCTATCTGCGGCGTTACGCCAAANTTNNTNGCAATAAAGCCTTCCNAACCATTTCTGATTTTATGTNATATCTACANTNNTTATNTCATAATTANANACTTCAATCTNACCTNAATNNTATTNCNAATNAAAATCTATTATTTCATTTGTGATTTCCTCAATAAATAATGCTACGACCAACTCATCCGTAATTTCTTCCTTTGTTGTAGAATTTACATTAAAAGTCTCCATTTTCGTATTTCTATTTTTTTCATAAACACCAAACAACAAGAAGGCCGACAATATCAGCAGACAAACAATGAATGACCTGCACTTTTTCATAAAACTCCGTGAACTATTTTATTATTAAATCTATATTATCGGTCTCAGCAATACAGACCTATCTCATACTGCGGCTCATTAGATAAAGATACCAATAATCATCCGTATTTGCGCTGCGCACTATAGCCTATCGTCATCTTCACAAAGTCAGAATTTCCATCTATTGCATAGACTATCCACTCTGCAGACGCATCATAATTTGGCTGAATATACACCTTCACCCATCATTCAAGTATTTTGCTGCCAACGTATTTTATGTTATACTTATTAACAAAAATTATTGAGAGGAGGCAGCCCCAATAAAAACTGACAGAATCCTTGAAATCATAATTTATCTCATCAACCATGATAATGTTCCGGCAAGCTATTTGGCAGAACTTTTTCATGTATCAACAAGAACCATTCAGAGGGATATCATCAGCATATCCTCTATTGGTATACCCGTTTATTCATCCGGTGGCAGGTATGGCGGTTATTCCATTCTGCCTACCTACAAAATGAAAAATATTAATGTACGAAGAGATGAGCAGCAAATGATTATTAAGGCTTTGGAAAGCCTTGCCACTTCATATACAAATGATACCTTAAATTCAATAATAGAAAAATATAATGCCATTATAGAGCGAGAAGGCGGTCAAAAGGTGTTCTGAAATTTTTATCAATGTGCCGGCAACGGAACGTCTATGGAAAGCTCTTCTGCTGAGTTTCGGGAATCGGATAAAGATAGTATCTCCAACAGATTATAGAGACGAGCTAATAGAAACAGCTAAAAGTTTTTTCACTAATTACGACAGCTAGTTGTCGCTCATATAGAGTATACTTAACGAAAATTAAAAAGCTTTCATGGTGCAATTTCTCAGCATTTGAACCATTAGAGCGCAGAAAGGCGGATTATTATGGACAAATTTGTAAAAGCATTGATGAGCGAGGAAAGAAACAATATGATTCCCGAAGAAGACGATTGGTATGCCCCATTAATAGGAGATTGGAAATTTGATTACCTCGAACCAAACGGAAGAAAATTAAAAGGCGAATGGTACTTTAGAAGAGTGTTGGAGGGTACGGCTATAGAAGACATTTTTATTTGCCCTTCAAGAGATACGAAGGATACCGACCCACAGCCGAACGCCGAATACGGCGTTGCCGTAAGAATGTATAATCATGAAAAACACTGTTACGACATGACCTATGTATGTACGAAATATACAACGCGTTTGGAAATCCATAAAGAACAGGGAAAAATTGTATGCACGCTTCTTGACAATAATTACAATAAATGGTTTTTTTCCGAAATAACAAAATCAACCTTTCATTGGCAGAACATTACTGTCTTAAATAATGGAAAATGGCAAGTCAATTGTGAAGTTTTCGCCCAAAGGATTGACTAAAATACCCGCTTCACTGTCAATGTGACAGCGGTAAATGCATTACCAAATTATGAGGAAGGAGTTTCACATTAAGATGCTGGCATTTTACATAGAAAGAACAAACCGACACATCTTTTCCTTTTTTTGAGTCTTTTATCGCCTTTTCCGCTACCTTTTGCGGGCTTACTATTCCGGGAAATTTCACTTTACTGCCGTTTATTTCTTTTGACAACATATCTGGTCATTGTTGTTTCCTTTCTTTTTTATTTTTAATATAACATTTGGGGTGGGTGAATTACAATGGCTGTTTTTGGTTCTTTCAGAAAAGGTGGTGGTAAATTTAAAATGTTTTAAATTAGACCAAGTTTCTTGGGAGAATCAAGAAATCAGCACAACACCTCTAAAAGCGGTGAAGAA
>WFLY01000257.1 GCA_009177215.1 Bacillota bacterium | reverse complement strand
ACGTAGGCCTATTGCCCGGACCACTTGAAGGATTGTAGGGACAGCCAGGAAATAACGGCATGCATCACTTATGCAGACAATATGATAAGGGTGTTTGGACCTACCGTAGAGAAGAGCGTGGGTATGGAGCGTGCCGAGGAACTGTATAGAGAAGTTGCCGGGGCGGCATGGCAGGTGTACCGTCAGAAGGTAAAACGAGAAATAATACTGGACGCCGTCTCATATTCGGTATCTCCTGCTGCATTACAGCTACAGCTTAAAGGACGTGCATATGAGTCATACTCGGCAAGAAATTATGAGATTATGAGGGAAAGGCATCCTGAATTGACGAAATGTTATTTAAACTATAACGGCTGGTTTTTTGTAGTGGGCCTGATACTTGCAGCAGTGGGGCAGATGATTTACGGACTGCTTGCTTTTATCCGAAAGAGAAGGATAAAAGCGTGGAGTATACTGTGCGTTTTTTGCTGCTTGATTTTGGGAGTGGGAATCGTGGTCTGGTATACCATGCAGGGCGCGGGAATTATGGATTATAAAAACAGTGTGCCTGTGACCTGTCTTTGGACAGCGTGGATGATTTTAATGACAGAAAAAGGGAAAATGTATGCGTACTCGGATAAAGGCGAAAATAAATAGGGCATACTTCTTTGCAGGGGTGGCAGCAGTGCTTATCATGCTGGTGCCTTATTTGATTTTAGGTGAAAATTCCGTTGTAACCTATCATGATCAGTTGGACGGAGAAATGATAGCCTATATTTTACAGGCAAAGCATTTGTTTCAGGGCACCTTTCTGCCTGAGTTTATGGGAGGAGCTTCCAAAACAGCTCTTACAATGCCGGCGCCTGCCTTTGTGCTGTTGTTTCTCACAGGGCATTATTTTACCGCTCTTGTGAGCATGCAAATCATAGGCAGTCTGTGTGGCTATATCGGTATGTATTTTTTGGCAAAAGAGAGTACGGGCTGTAAATGGGCGGCAATGGTGACGGGTGTATTGTATGCCNATCTGCCTTTTTTGCCTGTCTNCGTGNCNGGCGCAGTACNGGCTTCCCATGCTTGCTTTTTNTCTGTTGCAGATAAAGCGGGGGAGATATATAAAAAGCTCCTTCTGCTACGTGATATGTTATACTTTGACATCATCACTGGTATTGATAGGCTTCGGAGTGTTGGGAGTGTTGGCGCTGTGGATAGTGAGGGAGTCGGTGCATAAGAGGCGGATAAGAGGCCCAATCCGGTCAGAAGGTGTGCGGCAGGCGGAGACGGCAGACGATAGGGGTAAGCAACGGCGAGGCAGCGTGCGTCGTCTTGTAAGCGCATGGCTTGTCATGCTGTGTCTTTACATTTTGGAAAATTTCACACTGCTAAAGCAAATGCTGGGAATCGGAGCAGGCAGCGCTTTAAGGGAGATTTCCCATAAGGCGGAATATATGCTTTCACCAACCAGCTTTTGGGAGCAGCTTGTGGAGGGCTTTTTGCGGGGTGGGCAGCATAGCGAGGATATGCATATTGATTTTTTGATGGCGGCTATGTTGGCGCTTGGTCTGTTTGCGTTGGTGAATGCATTTGACAAGCTTGTGCAGAAAAAGGCTGTAATAATCAGCAAGGCACAGAAAAGCTTACTCTCCGTTATAAGTATATGCCTTGGCATAAATTTGATTTTGGTAGTTATTTCGGCACTTTGGGAGAGCGCTCCCGGTATTGCACTGCGGAGCCGTTTGGAAGCGCTTGGCGCTTTCCAGATGGATAGACTTTTGTGGCTTGCCCCCTGTTTTTGGTATCTTTTGCTTGCCTGTGTATTGGCATTTGTTATGGAGTGGTGCAGGCAGGCTTCGGGGTTTCTGAAACGGATAGGGTCAGTAACAGGAATGCTTGTGGTACTTACGGCGCTTGGGGTGACTGGGGTAAAAGTGCTTATTTCCAGCAATTTGAAGCCTAATCTGCAAAAGCTTCGTATGCCTGACTATAAGGCAATCAGCTACAGTGATTATTATGCCATAGGCNTTATGGNGCAGATAGAGNANTNNTTCNACCAATATNCANNGCAGGACAAGNCAGACTATCGTGTGGCNAGCCNTGGCATTGACCCTGCGGCGGCTTATTACCATGGTTTTTATTGTCTGGACGGCTACTCCAATAATTACTCTCTGGNGNACAAGCATCGTTTCAGAGATATTATAGAGNCGGANCTTNATAAGNGCGATTATCTGCGGGATTATTTTGATACATGGGGAAATCGGTGCTATCTGTTTACTTCAGAATGCCCGGGCTATTACACTATGGAAAAGAACACCTTTTACTTTTATGACTATGAGATAGATTTGGACAGTTTTAGGGAGCTTGGGGGCAGGTATATTATTTCTGCGGCGTATATTATTAACGCCAAGGAGCAAGGGCTTACATTGTTGCGTGAGGAGCCGTTTGAAACGCAGGAAAGCTATTACCGTATTTTTCTATATGGGCCGGCAGAGAAATAAGGATGTTATGCTGCTGTGAAATAATAGTGATGCCGTGCAACGGCAGTGCGGAAGTGAGGAAGATATGATAGCAATTCAGATATTGATTTTAGGCATTATATTATTAGTTATCCCTACGATTATAGGCGGACTTTTTGTTAATGTGTATAAGGCTGCTGCGAAACTGCCATTTATGTGGATAAGCGGACAGATTCTTTTGTGGACAGGATTTCAATGTATTTGTGTACCTCTTGTATTATTGGAAAAAAGCTTTTCCATGGTACGGCGGCTCTTTTGGATTTATATGGTTTGTTTGCTGTTTATTTCTCTAATATTGCACTTTGCCAGGAAAAATAAGGGAGTCCGCAGTTTTCAGGTGATAAGCGGCGAGGATGAAAGGAAATCATACAGATTTCTTTGGCTTGTGTTTTGGGGGCTGTTGATGCTTCAATTGGTGCTGACTGGCTGCATGGCTTACGAAGAGGGAGATGATGCCTTTTATGTGGCAATTTCCACTATTACGGAGAATGCCGATACCATGTACCGTAAACTTCCCTATACCGGAGGAACCACCGGTCTGGACGCGCGGCATGGACTTGCCCCCTTTCCCATATGGGTGGCTTTTTTGGCAAAGGCTTCAGGCATTCCGTCGGTAACTGTGGCGCAGGTGGCGCTGCCTATGGTGTTGATTGTAATGTCCTATGGAATTTATTATCTGATAGGAAAGCACTTATTTAGCAGTCGCAGGGGAAGACTGCCGTTATTTATGATTTTGGTAGAATTGTTAGTGCTTTTTGGAGGGTATTCCGTTTATTNTGCNGAAAATTTCTTNTTNGTAAGGACNTNTCAAGGNAAGGCGGTTTTGGCAAACATTGTGATTCCCTNTTTGNTGNTGCTTCTGTTGCTATTGCTGGAAAGGCTTCAAAAGGAAGAAAGTGCAGGGGTGGGATATTGGCTCTTATTGGCGTTCAATATGGCGGCGGGATGTCTCTGCAGTACGCAGGGAACGCTGCTTACCTGTATGTTGGTGGGAGCGACAGGTTTGTGTGCTGCGGTTTGTTATCGCAGATGGAGTGTGCTTATACCCGTGGCGCTATGCTGTGTAATGCCGGTTTCGGTGGCTTTATTGTATATGCTATTAGATTAGTCGGAAAGGGCAGGAAAACGTAAAATGAATGTAACGGAGATATTTCAGAGATATATGGGAACGGGACTCATTATGATATGGTTTTTACTGGCACTGATATATCTATTCATATATGAGAAGAAAAAGCATTTAAGGATATTGTTTATTTATGTGCCTGTTATTATCCTGCTCTTGTATTTTAATCCTCTGTTTTCCAAAATGTTTTTTCGGCTGTTAGGGGATGAAATTTATTTTCGGATTTGCTGGCTTTTGCCGATAGTTCCGGTGATTGCCTATACAGTGGTATGTATTTTTGACAACCTGCAAGGAAGTAAGAAGGTCTGTTTTGGAACGGCTGCTGTTTTGCTTGTGATGGTTTCCGGAAAGCTGGTGTATAGCAATCCATTGTTTAGCAGGGCTGAAAATATTTATCATGTTCCTCAGGCGGTGGTAGATGTTTGTGAGGCTATCAGGATTGAAGGCAGGGAGGTTATGGCGGTATTTCCCGACGAATTCCTTTTGTATGTGAGACAATATTCACCGGTAGTGTGTATGCCCTACGGAAGGGATGCAAATCACTATGAGTTACATGCAATGATGACGGCGGAAGAGATTGATGTAAGTGCGCTGGCTGCGGAGGCAAAGTATTATGGCTGCCATTATGTGATTTTGTCGGAGGAAAAGCCCTTAAAAGGAGATATGTCAGATTATGCTTATGAGGTGTTTGACCATATAGACGGATATGTTATTTATAAGGATACTACAATGAACTTTGGTTTAACGCCGCGCTGATTGCGCGGCGTTTTGCTGAATTAGTCATTATAATAATTTAACGCGTCTATAAATCGTTTCGCTACGGCATTCCGTCCTTTTACATTGAGATGAAGATTGTCGGTCAGGTATTCATGGGCATTATCTTCATTTATAGTACCGTAAAGATTATCTACGAAACTGACAGATTGCAGTGCGGCGGAATCGGACTGCTTGATTACATAGGTAGAAAGTACGTCCATTCCCCCATAGGTCTTAATATCGCTGCTTACATATTGTCCGTTATCATCCACCGCAAAGGCATAGGCGGGAGAAAGAACGATAATGCGGATATGGGGATATGAGGTTTTTAATAATTCAATACCTGCCTCCATGTTNCCCGTANAGTATGAGATATCTGTGNTATTGGCATCATTATACATGGGATTCCCCGCAAGGTAATCGCTGGCATCGTACATGATCACTACGACATCCACCGTGNTAAAATCAAGAGTTGTCAACGTCTCATATACTTCATCTGCNTCGGGCGGAGTGGAATCGCNNAGATNGAGTGCCGCCTNCTCANAAAAGTAATCTANTTCCCTATTTACCGTAANGGTTACCAGCCAATAAAAATTGTAAGCGTCTAAAGGCTGGAGGCTGGAGTCAAAATATGGGTTGAGAGCGGCAAGATAACTTGCACCGATAGAGCAATTATATACATTAGCGCCGGTTTCCTTTGCAATCATGTTTGCAAGATTATCCTCCGAGCTGCGGTCATCCGCGAAAGGGGCATTGCCAAAGCAGACAATGTTTGTAATACCGTCGTCTGCAGGATTTTCCCCGCTGTGGTTAATCAGAGGCAGAATGTTGTCAAGGGTGTCGCTGTACTCCCCTTGTCCATCTTTAAAAATTTCGTCTAAATCCACCTTAACGCCCCAATTTTTAATGCTAAAATAAATTCCCAGTATTAAGGATATTGTGACAACGACAAAAATCACATGCATATTGATAAAGGAGGGGATTCTTTTCTTTATCGTTTTTTGGGAATTGTCGTCAGCAAAACCGGAGCTATCTTCTTTATCAAAGCTTACGGGGTCTTCCGCAGTGATATCCTGTAAGGCATCGTCAGTATCATTATCATTTTTTTCTTTTGTTCCATCATCTTCCAAGTCAATAATATCTATATCCGGTATATGATGGAGGTTTGTATCTTGTTGCTTCATAATATTATTATTTACCTCACAGTCTGTTTGTAATATAAATCTTACTCATTTTACTATTATATGGAAAGAAAGTCCACAATATTAGTATTAAAAAGAATTTAAGAAATTATGAAGAAATAGCAATATGCCTTGAAGTGCAAAATTTACAATGTTATAATGTTACAGAATTATTAAAAACAAAGCGGATGTAGTTTCAGATCATCACAGATTAATTTTATTTGGAAGGGAAATTCACATGAAGAAATTGTTTAAGCATACAAAAAGACCTTATGAAAAATGGAACGAGTATGAGTATGATGAAAACAGCTTTGATTGGGATACCGACGGAAGCGAAGAATATGAGCGGCAAGTTTATGATGAGGACGGCCAAGAGAATGAGGAATATTACGCCGAGGATGGTATTGAGGAGGAAGAATACTATGCCAAGGACGGTATCGGGAACGAAGAAGAATACTACGTCGAGGAGGACATAGAGGACGAAGAGGAATACTACGCCGAGGAGGGTATAGAGGATGGAGAGGAATATTACGCCGAGGATGGTATAGAGGATGAGGAAGAATACTACACCGAGGAGGGCATAGAGGACGAAGAGGAATACTATGCCGAGGACGGTATAGAGAATGGAGAGGAATACTACGCCGAAGATGTCTTAGAGGATGAGGAAGAAGCGGAGTATGGAGAAAAATATTACGCCGATGAAAATCCCGAGTATGAGGGAGAGTATTATGCTGACGTGAATGATTTCGACAGTTATAAAAGGAAAAAGCCTGAAGCAAAGGGCGGTTCCTTTTGGGATAAACTCAAGAATACGGCGGTTATTGATCGTGTAATTATGGGTACGGGCATGGTTGTTTTACTTCTTGTATTTATTACCGGCGGAGTATATGTCAGTGCAAAAATGGTGTCCGATCAGGTTGCCGATTTTGTCAGTGTGGGTACGCAATTACAGGACTTGGAGCTTATTGGCGAAAAAGGGCTTTTGGCTGTGGCTGACGCAGAGAGGGCAAAACAGGCGGCTGCAAGCGCTGTGGAGGAGCAGCAGAAGGAAGGAGAGGAAAATAAGGATTATAACGAGGCGGAATTTGATAAGACGGTGACGGTTACATTGAATATGACCTCGGTACAGAAAGATTTAAAGATTAAGTTTACCAATAAGGAGACAGGTAAATTAATAGCAAATGTACCTTTTTCCGTTATTGTTACCAAGCCGGACGGCAAAAGTGAAACATGGTCTGACAGTGATATGGATGGTATTATTTATGAGAAAAATATAGCGTCCGGAAGCTATAAGGTAGCAGTGAACGCCCTGACTGAGGAAAGATATTCGGATTATGTTCTTCCTACAGGCAGTCAGCTGGTTGAGGTTAAAAAGGAGATTGTATATAAAAAAGTAGACGTCAGTGATGAGGTAAAGAAGGAATCCGAAATCAATGTGTCTGCGGAGGATACTAAGAAAAACGAGACGGTAGTAGAATCTGTTTTACAGGATACGGTGGCATGGGTGGAGAGCACTTCCACCGTAAATACCTACACGGAGATAGCAAAGAGTACTATTCCGGATCCCCTGACTCTTGCCGTAAATCGTAAGAGTTTTATGCGTACCGCATATACTGCAAGCATTACTCCCTCCAATCAGAACCTGACAGTGGGCGGCAGTTTCACGGTAACGGCAAAATGTATGGACAATGTGGGAGAGATAGAACCCAGCGCTATTACATGGAGCAGCAGTAATCCCGGTGTTGCCAAGGTGGAGGGAAGCGGAAAAAGCGTTACGGTAACTGCGCTTACCGCAGGAACCGCTTTGATTTCCTTTGAGGCTACAGTGACGGATGTAAGCGGAAATAACATGGCTACAGGCTTGACGGGTACCTGCAGTGTGAATGTCAGCGATATTGCAGGGAATCTTACGGTAGATAAAAATACATTAAATGTGGCAATAGGCGCTCAGATGACGGCAAAGGCAACACATGCAGGTTTTATCGCCGGAAGAGAAGTGATTTACACGGTTACATCCGGCAATACGGCTGTTGCGACTGCTTCCGTAGATGCCGCGGGAACGATTACCGTTCAGGGTGTTGCCGCGGGAGATACGGTTATTACGGTTACTGCAAATTACAAGGACGGTGCAGAGACTTCGGCAGCTAAGGCTACGATAAATGTTAAGGTGACGGGAAAGAAAGCAATTACCTTGGATAAGACCGCCGCCACAGTGTATATATCTACACCGGTGACAATTAATGCTAAGATTACTAATGCAGTGACGGATGCAGCGGTGACGGCGGAATCCTCGGATACACGGGTAGCTACGGTTGCGGTAAATAATCGTGCGATTGTTATTACGGCTGTACAGGAGGGCAGTGCCGTTATTACGGTAAAATATACGGAGAACGGTGAAACCGTTACGGCAACCTGTGCCGTAACGGTAAAACAGAATCCCAAGGAGGATAAATCCACTAAACTAAAGGACGGAAGCGGCAGATTATTGTATGTTTTGGAGAATGAAACATACAGAGAGGCGGTATATGCAGATTACTATACAGCCGATAAATTCTTTATTAAGGGAGAGGCGAAATACACAGGCTGGCAGACAATTGACGGTAAGGTGTACTACTTTGATGCTACAGGGAAAAAAGTCACCGGAGAACAGATTATTCAAGGGGCAAAATATAATTTTGCCAGCGACGGTTCCTTGGTAACAGGCTCCGGAACAATGGGAATCGATGTGTCAAAGTGGAACGGAAAGATTGACTGGGAAGCAGTGAAAAATTCGGGTGTTTCTTACGTGATTATACGCTGCGGATATCGTGGTTCCTCGCAGGGTATGTTGATAGAAGACCCCAAATTTACAGAGAACATTAAAGGGGCGTCAAACGCAGGACTTAAGGTAGGAGTTTATTTCTTTACTCAGGCAGTGGATGAGGTGGAAGCAGTATACGAGGCGTCCTATGTGTTGGATAAGATTAAGAATTACAAGATTTCCTATCCGGTATTTTTGGATGTTGAAGCAAGCGGTGGCCGTGGAGACAAGATAGATAAGGAAACAAGAACGACAGTGTGCAAGGCGTTTTGCCAGACAATTCAAAATGCAGGCTATACTCCGGGAATCTATGCCAATAAGACGTGGCTGACGGAGAAAATTGATGCAGATGCCTTAAGCGCCTATAAAATATGGCTTGCACAATATGCGGCGGCTCCTACCTATACAGGAAGATATGACCTATGGCAGTATAAGTCCACCGGCAGAGTCAGCGGTATTGACGGCAATGTGGATTTGAATTTAAGCTATCTTGGTTATTGATTTGACAATGGTGCATATTTTGACAGTTTATGAATTGTCTGACTGGGCTGTTACATTTATTTAATAGAATTTGGAAGAAATTTATAGCCAATATAAAGATACCCATGTTATAATTACCTATAATGAAAAAAATTGTGACATATATATGTTCGATATTAAAAAATAACAATTATATTTAGGAGAAAAGCATGAGAACTTATTTAGTTACCGGAGGAGCAGGTTTTATCGGCTCTAACTATATTCATTATATGTTTAGGAAATATGACAATGATATTCGTATTATCAATGTAGATGCCCTTACCTATGCAGGCAATCTGGAGAATTTAAAGGATGTGGAGAAAAGGGAGAATTACACCTTTGTACGCGCTGATATCTGTGACAAAGCTGCCATCAGCAGAATTTTTGAAGAAAATGATATTGACCGTGTGGTACATTTTGCGGCGGAGAGTCATGTGGACAGAAGCATCCGCAATCCGGAAGTATTTGTACAGACTAATGTTTTGGGAACTGCGGTAATGCTCAACTGTGCAAAGGAAGCGTGGGAGCTGCCTGACGGAAGCTATAAGGAAGGCAAAAGGTTTTTGCATGTATCCACCGACGAGGTTTACGGCTCTCTTCCGGACGATGACAATGCTTTCTTCTATGAGACAACCCCTTATGACCCGCACAGCCCCTATTCGGCAAGTAAGGCAAGCTCGGACATGCTGGTAAAGGCTTATATGGATACCTACAGATTTCCTGCAAACATTACCAATTGTTCCAACAACTACGGCCCTTATCAGTTTCCGGAGAAGCTGATACCTCTGATTATCAAAAGTGCGCTGCAGGGCAAAAAGCTTCCTGTGTACGGTGACGGTAAAAATGTGCGTGACTGGCTGTTTGTGGAGGATCATGCCAAGGCAATTGATATGGTGCAGGAGCAGGGAAGACTGTTTGAAACCTACAATATCGGGGGACATAACGAGAAGCAGAATATTGAGATTATACACATTATAATAGATACCCTGCAGGAAATGCTTTCGGATAAAGATCCCAGAAAAGCACTGGTGAGCAGAGACCTGATTACTTATGTGGAAGATAGAAAGGGACATGACCGCCGCTATGCAATTGCTCCCGATAAGATAAAGTCAGAAATTGGCTGGGAGCCTGAGACCATGTTTAAGGAAGGCATTAAGAAGACCATTGCGTGGTTTTTTGAGAATGAGGATTGGATGAAAAATGTGACAAACGGTGATTACCAGAAATATTATGAAGAGATGTATGGGAAATAGAGGAAANGTAGAGTATGTTAAATGNGAACGATTTTTGTNNTTCCCNTTNNGNGTGTTATAATAAAGGNGATAANGGAGGATTNNNTATNAAAGNTNTTGTANTAGCGGGAGGCTCGGGAACCAGACTATATCCGCTTACGAAAGCGATTTCCAAGCAGATTATGCCGGTGTATGATAAACCGATGATTTATTATCCTCTATCGACTCTGATGCTTGCGGGGATTCGGGAGGTGCTCATTATTTCCACCCCTAGAGATTTGCCTGTATTCAAGGAGCTATTGGGTGATGGGAAGCAGCTTGGCATGGAAATTTCCTATGCGGTTCAGGAGACGCCCAGAGGGCTTGCGGATGCATTTATTATCGGCGCGGATTTTATCGGGAGCGACCGTGTGGCGCTGGTATTGGGAGATAATATTTTTTATGGACAAAGCTTCTCCAGAGTACTTCGTGAGGTGGCGGCAAAGGAGAAGGGCGCTACGATTTTCGGCTACTACGTGCGCGACCCCAGAGAATACGGTGTGGTAGAGTTTGACGAGAAAGGAAAAGTGCTTTCTATCGAGGAAAAGCCGGAAAAGCCTAAAAGTAATTATGCGGTGCCGGGGCTGTATTTTTATGATAACGATGTGGTGGAGATAGCAAAGGGCGTAAAGCCCTCCGCCAGAGGAGAGATAGAAATTACAAGCATAAATAATGAATATTTGAAAAGAGGAACTCTGCATGTGGAGACCCTCGGACGAGGCTTTGCGTGGCTTGATACGGGTAATCACGATGCACTTTTGGATGCGTCCGATTTTGTGGCGGCGTTCCAGAAAAGACAGGGACTCTATATTTCTTGTATTGAAGAAATTGCATACAAGAGAGGCTTTATTGATAAGGAGCAGCTGTTGAAGCTTGCGGAACCGCTGATGAAGACCAATTACGGTAAATATTTAGTTGAGGTAGCAAATGGACTCTAAATTGAGGCGAACGGCAATACTTTCCTCCATGGCAGTAATCTTGCTGGTTTCTATAATGGTACTGGTGATGAATTCCCAGAGTGACAATTCCAATCAGGAAAAGCGTCATGCGGCATCTTCAGCACAGCCGGATACGGCAGAGATAACGTCCGAGCAGGAGACGGATACGCCTTCCGGGCAGATTGGAAATGATTTGTCGGCATTTTTGAGGGATAATACTTTTTTTGACGAGGAGATAAATCCGATTCTGGAGGCGGCAAAAAATCAATTGAACAGACTTTCTTTGGTTGTTACCTCTGTGGAGAAGGATTTGCGAGTTCAGATTGTAGATACCGAGGGCAGCCCTGTTACCGGCGAGGGCTTTTATGTGAAGCTGGAGGGTATGGGTGAATACAAGGATTTGGATCAGGACGGAGTCATCTATATAGGAGACTTGGATTCGGGAGAGTATTATGTGGAGCTTTTACCCATTGAAGGCTACAAGGTGCCGGTGAATGAGACGCGCGTGCGGGTGAAGGACAAGGTAGAGTATGTTGCTATTGAGGATATTTCTTTGTTGATTAAGACGGAGGAAGAAATAGATGCGGAGGCGGAGGACAGCGGTGAGCAGGATGCGCTTTCTGATGCCGATAAGTCCGAGATTAAGAAGCTGCAGGCATCTACAGGCAAGTCCAAGGTTGGTATTGACGTATCAAAGTGGAACGGTGATATTGACTGGGATAAGGTAAAAACTGCAGGCGTGGAATTTTCCATAGTGCGTGTGGGTTATCGTGGTTCNGTTACNGGCAGCNTTGTGCAGGATCCTTATTTTGAAACCAATATGAAGGGCGCCGCCGCCGCCGGTATGCCGACGGGAGTTTATTTCTTTACACAGGCGGTAAATGAAGTGGAGGCTGTGGAAGAGGCTTCCATGGTGCTTAAGCTTATCAGGGAGTACAAGCTGGATTATCCGATTTTTATTGATACTGAAGGTGCAGGAGGAAACGGAAGGGCAGATGGCTTGGATGTTGAGACACGAACTTTAGTCTGCGAAGCCTTCTGCCGCACTATTGAAAATGCCGGTTACAGGTCGGGTGTATACGGAAGCAGAAACTGGTATAATAACAGATTGGAGACAAAGCGTTTGGAAAATTACTGCATATGGCTTGCGGAGTACCGCAGCGTTCCCATTTATCAGGGCTATTATCAGATGTGGCAGTATACCTCAAAGGGTAAGGTGGACGGAATTCAGGGCAATGTGGACATGAATATCAGCTATATAGGAAATTAGTAAGAGGCAATTGCGCACATACAGGTATGTCCATATAGTTCATTGCCTGCAGGAATCAGGATGGATATAATTGTGAATGGAAAGGATGAAAGTGTGATGGGAAAAATAACAGTGGAAACATGCGAGATAGAAGGACTTAAGATTATTACTCCTACAGTGTTTGGAGATGCGAGAGGATATTTCTGCGAGACCTATAATTATAATGATTATAAGGAGGNGNGTATTCCCCANATANTTGTANAGGATAATCAGTNCGCGTCCAAAAAGGGTGTGCTCAGGGGGCTGCATTTCCAGAAGGAATTCCCTCAGGATAAGCTTGTGCGTGTTATTAAGGGTGAGGTTTTTGACGTTGCGGTGGATTTGCGGGAGAGTTCTGAGACCTTTGGTAAATGGTATGGCGTGCTGCTTTCCGAGGAGAATAAAAAGCAGTTTTTTGTACCCAAGAATTTTGCACATGGTTTTTTGGTGCTTTCCGATTATGCGGAGTTTTGCTATAAATGTACGGAATTTTATCATCCAAACGATGAGGGAGGGTTACTATATAATGACCCTGATATCGGGGTGGAGTGGCCTATCCCTGAGGGAATGGAATTGATCATGTCTGAGAGGGATACCAAATGGGGCGGCATTGCTCAATATAAGAAGAATTGATTGTTGGAGGTAGACGGGTCTTATGCAGCAATGGAGGGAACGTATGCGCAGGTTTTTCCATTGGAAGCCTGATACCAAAACAGTGGCGGTGGGTGCCGTGCTTACATTAGTATTATTGTTGGTTCCCCTATACCGAATTGCGTTCTATTCGGCACCATGGTATGACGATTATATTATGGGGCTTTTCACCAAGAATTTCTTAACGCAGGAGAAAAGTTTGTCCAGTGCCTTACAGGGAGCGTTGTATTGCACCAAAACCCAGTGGTATGCGTGGCANGGAACCTTTTNCTCCATTTTTTTCATNTCACTTATGCCTGCAATTTGGGGAGACGACAAATATTTTTTGGGAGCGCTATTTTTGTTGACACTATTTTTAATAGCANTNNTTGTTCTGNTAAGAGTGNTGGTAAAGGACATGTTTGGGGGCGATAAATATTCCTGTATCGTTCTGCAGGCAATAGTGGCGGCGATGATGTTTGTGCTGATACATACTCCGCAGGCCGGCTTTTATTGGTACAATGCAGGAGTACATTATGTGGGAATGCATTCCTTTGCTATGCTTTTTACGGCGGCACTCATTAAGATGCTTCGGGTAAGAAGCAACTTTGCTGTAGTACCTTTAGTAATGGTAAGCGCGCTGGGGGCATTTGTTGCAGGAGGCAGTAATTTTGTCACCGCATTACAGGGGCTTTTGGTAGTTTGTACTATATTGGTACTGACAGTTATCTATCGTAACAAAAGGGGTTTTTGGCTAATGCCGTCACTGATAATTTATGTTGCCGCGTTTTATCAAAATGTATCGGCGCCCGGTAATAATGTTCGAATGGCTTATTATGTAGGGCAGGGGCTTGATTGGTTTCCGGCGATTATACAGTCTTTTGTGGAAGCCTTCAAACATCTTGGCAGATTTACCGGTTTCATGACAATTCCGTTGCTTGTTTTGCCGATTCCTGTTATTTGGCGGATGGTGCAAAAAAGCGATTTTCAATTTCGTTATCCCTTGTTGGTGTTTTTGTGGTCTGTCTGTCTATATGCATCGGGTTTTACGCCCAGTCTTTATTCTATGGGAAATGCGGGGCTGGGCAGAACTTTGAACGCAGTGAAAATAACCTACCAGCTTTTGCTCGTTATGAATGAGATTTATTTACTTGGCTGGCTTTGTCAATACTTAAAGAAGAAGAGTAAGGCTATTCCCGACGGAAAATGCAGGTGGTGGTTTTATCCTGTTATGGGTGCGGTCCTGCTGCTTGTTTTCTGGATAGAGCCTAAGAAAGAGGGAAGCTTTTCCTCCTATACGGCATACCATTATGTGCATACCGGAGAGGCAAATAATTTCTATCAGGAATATCTCCAAAGGGTGGATATTTTAAACAGTGACGAGAAAGATGTGGTGTTAAGACCTTATGGCTTCAGGCCGTGGATACTGAGTACCGGTGAATTGTCGGAGGATCCGGAATATGAAGCGAATCAGGCAATTGCAAGCTACTATGGTAAGGATTCCGTGAGCTGCANGCAGGAAAACGGTTGGTCGNNAAATTANTTTGTATTTTATAACGTTTTNTGTATTGAACAAAGCGAAAGGAATGAATATAACATGAAGATAGGCAAAAAAGGTGGAATTACAATTTTTTCACTGCTTGGTTTAATAATGGCCTTGATTATTATCATACATAATAATCCGGGCGCTGACCCACGGGAGGAGCTGCTCAAAAAGGTAATTTCCTGTGCGGTGATTTTAACTTCCTGTATTATTTTTGCAAAATGGTATGATAAGTTTACGGGGCTTCCGGTAGAATTGTTTCAGAACCGCCATCTTATCTGGAAACTGNCAAAAAATGATTNTAAGAAACGATATGCGGGATCGTATATGGGGGCGGCTTGGGCTATGGTGCAGCCTTTGGTTACGGTTGCCATGTATTATGTGGTGTTTGACATTATTATGCCGGGGGCTTCCCGAACGGACGAGGCGCCCTTTGTGTTGTTTTTGACGGCGGGGCTGGTGCCATGGTTTTTCTTTAACGAAGCGTGGAACAACGGAACCAATGCTCTTAGGGAATATGATTATCTTGTAAAAAAGGTGGTCTTTAAAATCAGCATTCTTCCTATCATTAAGGTAATTGCGGCAACCTTTATTCATGCATTCTTTGTATTGGTGCTTTNGGTGGTGGCGGCAATTTATNGTTATTATCCCAGCATCTACACCCTGCAGNTTTTTTATTACAGTGCATGTCTGTTTGTTTTTGTGCTGGCGCTCAGCTATATGACCTGCGCCATTGTAGTATTTTTTAAGGATTTGTCTCAGATAATCAATATTATTTTGCAGATTGGCATATGGGCAACGCCGATTTTATGGGATATGAGTACCATAAACGCCAGATGGGTGATGATATTGAAATTAAATCCTATGGTGTATATCGTGAACGGATATCGGAGTGCCATTTATGGACATGAGTGGTTCTTTTGGGATTTCTTTTCCACCATGTATTTTTGGATTGTGACGGTAGTGCTCTTTGGTTTGGGCGCATTGGTGTTTAAGCGCTTAAAGGTACACTTTGCGGACGTGCTGTAAGGATAGGGAGATTTGTGATGCTCCGGCATGGAGGATTAGTATGGAAGAAACAAGGCAGATAGCAATAGAAGTTAAAAATGTAAATAAGGTGTATAAGCTATATGACCGGCTGAGGGATCGGATGAAGGAAGCTTTCGGCATCGGCAAAAAAGTGTATAAGCTGCATTATGCGTTGAATGATGTAAGCCTGAATATTTATAGGGGAGAGACCGTGGGCATTATCGGTACTAACGGTTCCGGCAAGTCAACTATATTAAAGATTATTACCGGTGTACTGAATCCCACTTCCGGGGAGGTACATGTAAACGGACGGATTTCAGCGCTTTTGGAGCTGGGTGCAGGCTTTAATCAGGAGTACAACGGAATTGAAAATATTTATCTGAACGGNACCATGATGGNTTTTTCCGAGAAAGAAATTGATGCGAAGCTCCCTTCTATCTTNGANTTTGCCGACATTGGAGACTATGTATATCAGCCGGTGAAAACCTATTCCAGCGGTATGTTTGTGCGTCTTGCCTTTGCGGTGGCAATTAATATCGAGCCGGAAATTCTCATTGTTGACGAAGCGTTGTCCGTGGGTGATGTGTTTTTTCAGGCAAAGTGCTATCATAAATTTGAAGAATTTAAGGAAATGGGTAAGACGATTGTATTTGTCAGCCATGATTTAAACAGTATCAGCAAATATTGTGACAGAGTATTTCTNCTGAATNANGGAAATCTNCTGGGNGANGGNNNNCCCAAGNANATGATNGATGNNTANAAACGNGTGCTTGTGGGGCAGTATGAGCTGCCTTCCGACGGCGTGCACAGCGAGTTTTCGGAGAGCGGCGAACAGCAGGGGGCAGCAGATGGAAAAGGCAGACACGAGCCGGGGTATAACCCTGATGTTCAGGAATATGGAAATATGCAGGCACAGATTATAGAATACCGGCTGACGGACGACAGGAATTTACCTACCATGGCGGTGTTAAAGGGCAGTGAATTTACCATGCATATGCGGGTGAAGTTTACGGAGCATGTTCCGGAGCCAATATTTGCCTTTTCTATCAAAAATGTACAGGGTACGGAGATAACCGGTACCAATTCCATGATAGAGAGGTCGTTTCTGGACAGTGGGGAGCCGGGGCAGGTAAAGGATATCACCTTTAGGCAGAGGATGACCCTGCAGGGAGGGGAATATCTGATTTCCCTTGGGGTCACAGGCTACAGGGGCGATACCTTTGAGGTTTATCACAGGCTTTATGATGTAATTAATATTACGGTGGTGTCGGATAAAAATACAGTGGGCTTTTATGACATGGAGTCCGAGGTGCTTGTAAAGGATGCGGAAGATTAGCACACTTGCACTGGCAATTGGTGCAGCTTTGAGAGTCCTTTCATGCTGAAGGGATACGGAAGTGGTACTGTTTATGGTTTACCGGTTGAGTGTGAATGCTAAATGTGACAGGAAAGTAACGGATATGGGGATTTATTGTATGGAAAATAAGGTTATTGACGGAATGGAAGAAAAACTGACAGCGGAAACAGAAGATAATACCATAACAAAACAGGATAAAAAGGAAGTGCGGGATGTGGAGTATATCGGTAAAGTGGCATTGGATTACGGCAAATATCCCGGTAAAGATTTTTATAGTGACGGCGCGGTGGAGGACGAGCTTCTCGGTATTGTGAAGGATTTGTCTCCCGTGGAGTATGAGAGGGTGATCGGCGAAAAGAAAAACTGGCCGGTTCTCTATCATTTGTCGCCGCTTCGGGAAAACATTGTAGAATGGATTCCCATGGATAAAAATGCGAAGGTGCTGGAGGTAGGCAGCGGCTGCGGAGCTATTACAGGTGCCCTTGCAAGGAAGGCTGGCAGCGTAACCTGCGTGGAGCTGTCCAAAAGACGCAGCATGATTAATGCTTACCGACACAGTGAATGTGACAATGTGACGATTCATGTGGGTAATTTCAAGGATATCGAGTCCGAGCTTGCAGCGGACTTTGATTATATCTGCCTGATAGGCGTATTTGAATATGGACAGAGCTATATCGGCGGAGACACACCTTTTGAGGATTTTCTGAAAATATTGCTGCCTCATATGAAGGAGAGCGGCAGGCTTGTCATTGCCATAGAAAATAAATATGGATTGAAGTATTTTGCGGGCTGTAAGGAGGATCATCTTGGAACCTATTTTAGCGGAATAGAGAATTATGCTGACGGAGGCGGAGTGCGCACCTTCAGCCGTAAAGGCTTGGAGCGCATTTTCGGAAACTGCAATATAAAAGAATATCATTTTTATTATCCCTATCCCGATTATAAATTTATGACAACCCTTTACAGTGATGCCTATTTGCCGGGAAAGGGCGAGCTTTGTGACAATATGAGGAATTTCGACCGTGACAGAATGGTTCTGTTTGACGAAAAAAATGCTTATGACGGTCTTCTGGAGGACGATTTATTTCCCGTGTTTACAAATTCCTATGTGGCTGTTATCGGAAACGATTTTGACGTGAAATATGCAAAATATTCCAATGACCGTTCGCCTGAGTATGCCATTAAAACGGAAATCGTCAGAACGAAGGAGGGGGAAGCATATGTGCGCAAGTACCCGTTGGGAGAAGCGGCTAAGGAGCATGTGAGGGGCATGGCGATTGCCTATGAAAACCTTGTCAGGAAATATGAGGGAAGCCGGTTGAAAATTAACAAATGCGATTTAGTGGAACAGGGTGAAGAGGTTTATGCCCAGTTTGAATTTGTGGAAGGAACTCCCCTCGTGAAGAAGTTTGATACCCTTTTAAACAAGGATGATTTGCAGGGGTTTCAGGCGTGTTTCAGAGAGTTTGTGGAGCGAATTGACTATAACAGCGATTACCCGGTAGCGGATTTTGATTTGATATTCACTAATATTTTGGTAAAGGATGACACATGGACGGTCATTGACTACGAATGGACCTTCGGCAAGCCTATTCCCACCAATGAGCTTGCTTTCAGGGCAATTTATTATTATTTGTATGAGGATGAAAAGCGTAACAAGCTGCCCTTTGACTGGGTACTTATGGAATTGGGAATCACCGAGTCGGAGTCGGAGAAGCTTTGGGAGCAGGAAAAGGACTTTCAAAACTTCATCAGGGGTAAGAGAATGTCCATGGCTCAGATGAGGGATTTAATCGGATGCAGGCTTATGGTTCCGCAGAATTGGATTGACAAATATCAAGATTCCGGCAAAGTCAACAGGGTACAGATATACGAGGATACCGGTTCGGGCTGTAGCGAGGAACAGTCTTATTTTGTCAGAGAGGCATATCAGGGAGACAATTACATTGAGCTGGAACTTTCCGTCGGTGCAAATGTGAAAATGCTTCGTATTGACCCTGCCATGGATTCTTGTATGGTAAAAGTTTTGGAGATGACTTTAAATGGGGAGAGAGTACCTTTGGAAAAGAAAAAGGTGTTTTTGGTCAACGGAAAGATTGTGAAACCAGCGGATAAAGAAAGCGCCGTTTATCAACCAAGTCTGGTATTTCCTACCGCAGACCCTAATATCAATATTAATATGGAAGAGCTTCCCAGACAGGAGCAGAACATTCTGTATACCCGTATGGAAATTGTGCGGGTGCCTCTACAGATAGCGCAGGATATGAGCGGGGCGGTAAAGAAGTTGATTTAATCATGAAAACACATCTTTGCCGGCTTGGAAAATATCATCAGGTTTCAGGTGGGGCGTCCGACCTATGGAAATGATTGTATAATTTGCCCTTAGAGAGCAAGCTTCCACGGTCAAATCGGCAATCATTTCCGCGTGTATAGAACTGTCACCAAATGACTGTACCGTGCAAAAATTATCACTTGACAGTCAATGGAAATATTGGTACAATACAAATACATATCAGGGAGCAATCTAAGCCGTTTCGGCGACCAATCCCCCGTATGAAATAATTAAATATGGCGGATGGAGACCGGACGGCATAGTTTTTCCGGCTGTGTTCCTCTTTTCCGCTGAAAGTGAAAAGGAGAAATACTCATGGAAAAAAGAAAATTAAATGACCTGAATCTCATTGACAATTTCCTGTTCGGCTCAGTGGTAACATATCCCGGTATCGGAGAAGAATTCAGCCGCAAGCTGCTGGAAATCATATTCCGGCGTGATTTCGGGAGACTGAAGGTAATGCCCCAGAAAGTGTTTTACGGGAATGACACCCATTTACACGGGGTAAGGTTGGATGTGTACCTGGAGGAGACCGACGAAGGGCAGGTGAATGAGGAGGCGGGAGAGCCGGCAACGGTTTATGATGTGGAGCCGGATAAGAACGGCAGGGCATCGGATGTGGCTTCTCTGCCCAGACGTGTGCGTTTCTATCATGCAAAGATGGATACCCACGGTCTGACGGCGGGGGAGAACTACCGGAGTCTGAAAAATGTCATGATCATCATGATAGTGCCCTATGACCCGTTTGGACTGGACAGAATGGTGTATACTATCAAAAACGGCTGTATGGAAGAGCCTGATATGCCATATGAGGACGGGGCGCGTACCCTGTTCCTCTATACAAGGGGAGCGGAAGGGAATCCGCCTGAGGAACTGGAAGAACTGCTTCGTTACATGGAGCAGACCAAGGAGAGTAATGCCACAAATACAGATTTACGGGAGCTGCACCGTATGGTGGAGAAGGTAAAGTCGGATGCGGAGGTGACGGTAGCATATATGAGACTGATGGAAGATGAGAATATATTGTTGGCAAGAGGAAGAGAAGAAGGAAGAGTAGCGGGAATAGCTGAGGGAAAGGAAGTTGGACGGGAAGAAGAGAAAATCTGTATTGTCAGGAATATGCTGAAATGTGGAATGCAGGAAGAGGATATATGCAAATTTACGGAATGTGGGAAAGAGTTTGTTGATATGGTGAGGAAGCTGGATGAGCCGAAATAAGTAAACAGTCGGGAGATATTGTTTATGTAACAGTAACAGAATGTCAATAGTAAATATATGATTGGAGGAATTGTCAATGAGAAAAAATTTTGGAGCAAAACCTTATACTTATCCGCAGCCGGTCTTTATTATCGCAACTTATGGCGAAGATAATACTGCGGATGCCATGAATGCCGCATGGGGTGGAATCAGTGATACAACGCAGATATCCATGTGTCTCAGTGCAGGGCATAAGACGGTAAAAAATATTCTTGCCCGAGGTGCGTTCACGGTCAGCATGGCGGATGCCGCGCATGTGGCAGAATGTGATTATGTAGGTATAGTATCTGCAAATGATGTGCCTGACAAGCTGGAAAAGGCAGGATTTCATACTACAAAAAGTGAGTTTGTGGATG
>WFLY01000035.1 GCA_009177215.1 Bacillota bacterium | reverse complement strand
GACCTTCACCTGTACCGTATGCGGCAATACCAGAACGGAAAGTATTGCGGCTGTAGGGCACACCTACACTACGGAGAGTAAGGCGGCAACCTGTACGGAGAGCGGCTACACCAAGACCTATTGCACGGTTTGCGGTGATGTACAGAGTGAAACAACCCAGAATGCAACGGGGCATACAATGGAAGAAATATGGTTTACAGAGCCAACCTGTCTTACAGTTAGTACAGGGCATTGTAATAAATGTGTAAATTGTGGTTATGTCGAAGACCTTCCAGAGTATGCGTTAGGGCATGTAAAAGACGGAGGGCATGTATTTTACGAGCCGACTTGTACGCATACAGGAAAAATGGAGTATAATTGTGCCCGTTGTGGGTGTGTTTTGCCCGATGAAACCACAATAATTCCTATTAATCCTGATAATCATGACTGGGGAATTGACCCATGGGATGGTGTAGAGAACTGTGCAGAGTGTGGNNNAAGAANATAATATTAAAAAATTAATAAATTTATAAAAAATCCGAACAGAAAAATCTGTCCGGATTTTTTTCGGGCAAAATTAGATAACCCCCGATTTACTTCACAATTTATCATAACCAATGTTCCATACAAGATAGATGGTTTCATTAGTGGCAAGAGTAAGGGTTTGTTGATAAGTTTTCTGTAACTGATTGTGGTTTGACTTGGATAAATCTAGGTCTGTTTTTACTCCCTTTTCGGAATTGTGTACCCAGTGAATAGGAGCCTATAAATATGCATGAAAAGAGGGACTACTCGCCCTCCTCCTGCTTTCTTTTTAAGGACTCCATACCAAGACGTATAAGCTCTAAGGTAGCAGCGGATCGGCTTGGATAGCGATTTTCAAAACGAAAATCATCAATCTTTTTTAAAAGTTCTTCATCAACAATTACAGTATAGCGTGGTTTTTCTGTGGGCATTGCTGTCACCTCCTGGTTCATATCATATATAAGTTCATACAATATGTCAATGTGAACTTTTTAGAAATAAGGGGTTGACAAGTTCAGAACCTATGAACTATACTAACATTAGGTTCAGAAGTTCAGAACCTAGAAAGGAGTGATTTTATGGCAAGTAAGCTCAAAAGACTGACATTTGTTGTAACACCAGAAATGGAACCGTTGCTGGATGGGATTAAGAAAGAAATGTTNTNTANCTGTTCACANTCTAAANTGATCAGNACATTGGTAGAAGAAGGATGCAACGCAATTAAAGATGAAAGACAGCGCAACCCGACAAAGCAACTCGTATAAATATGCACCAAAAAGGAGGTCAATATACAGTGGGAACACTTTTCCGAAAAGGTAGAATTTTTACAATGAGTCTGAATCAGTAATAATGGATTTGTAAAAACAAAAAAGTAAGAGATAGCATATATAGAATTAGCGGCAGAAGCTCAGACTGGTGGAGNACTTGCCATGCGCAGTCTTCCCCCTTGGGCATAAGACGCATGGCATGATGTCGGAGGTTCAANTCCTCCCTGCCGCATANGGGAACATGAAGTANAGGAAAAATAATACGCATATTAAGCATTCGTGGAAAGAAGGGTAAAATAATATGGCGGAACGGAT
>WFLY01000280.1 GCA_009177215.1 Bacillota bacterium | reverse complement strand
TCCGCATCAAACTGTTCTTTGGTAAGAGAGCCGTAATTCAGCGGTGCCGTCTGCGGCAGCTTCATTTCAAACGGAATACCTCTTTGCAAAACCACCTGTCTCAAAAACATACCCACAGCATTGGACATAGGGATTCCCAAACGGTCAAGCACCTGTTCCGCCTGCTCTTTGATTTCAGGTTCCACTCGTGCAAATACATTTGATGTTCGTGCCATAACAATCGCCTCCTTTATCATTAGTATATCCATTTTGCTTGCGAAATGCAAGCCCTTTGCAAAAAATACCATTCCTCAATGATTTCAGTAACTCCTCCAACATCTACGATTCTGCTGACCACAGCAAAATCGTCAGATACGCAGAAAGGACAAGGCATTTTCCTATGACTTGTCCTTTCTTTTCTCGGTATTAAGGCTCAACCTATTAGTCTCTAATTTCTTGTTATGAAATAACATGTCTACGTACCAATTACGTACCAATTTCCCATAAAACCTTATGAAGATATAAAGACTTACATAGATATCAAATTGTCCTTAACCCTAGTATTTATCAATCTTTAAGCTACTTTATAGAGATATATGAATTTACATGAAACAGCCTCGTAAATAACAATTCCTAGTTTCATAATTTATCATACCTATCCGAAAATCCTTTATTTTCAAGGGTTTCCGCCTTTCTCTATATTTTTACTACACAAATCACTACACAATTTTTAAGGCACTTTCAATTCTTTCTACCTCTTTAAACTTCTCATCCTCGGTCACATGAACGTAACGATCTATTGTGATACCTACATTAGAATGACCTAAAATTACCTGTAAAGTCTTAGGACGCATCCCGCCTTCAATACATCTTGTCGCCATTGTGTGTCTTAAAACGTGCATTGAAAAACGTCTTATACCAGCTTTGTCACATAGTTTAAATATTGAAGTGTCATAAGCCGAATTTTTTGTTGGTTCGCCTTTCCTGCGAAGAAACACAAATTCTTTGAACCGATTTACCAGTTCTCTTACTCACAAATTGGGCTGTATATAAACCATCCTTTCTTTGACAGATACCGACTCCAAGCTCCTTACCCTTTAAGTCTTTACCCATAAAATCAACCCCTNTCTGTTATTTCCTNACAAAAGAGNTTGATACAAGCTAACATTACAGCATATCGTCCATCATATTNGAATAATCAAATTGNATTTTCTGCTTAAATACTGTCTTAAATTGTCACCAGATGGAACCAATACGGATCGCTTCCTTTACGCTCTCAGTTGCCACTTCCCTATTCCTTGTTTTGCTGTTCCTCCAGCCATTCATTGTACTTCTGGATTGGCGGCGCCCCATCAATATAAGAAAGCTCAGGGATATCCGGTCTCTTTTCAATCAATGTCTCACAAGCCGGAATGGATACAACACCAGCCCCGCAGTGCAGCATCACAGGTCTGCCTTCCGGTATTTCATCATACCGCTCTGCCATCTCATCATGCGGAATCCACATGGCGCCTGTGAATGGTATTTCTTTTTTCCACTGTGCCGTATTCACTTCCACAATGACAAGGCTTTCTGTATTCTTCATATATTCCAATGCTTCTTCCGGAGACAGTCCGCCCAAAAGATTTGTCTGTCCATTTTCTTCTGTTCCTACCATCTCTGATTCCTCCTCTTTCTCTGTTCCTACATTTGTACTCTCTTCATCAGACATATCTGCCACAAACGATGCCACGCAGGAAAAGACAGACATTTTCTTCCCCTCTATGTTCCCGACGCTTTCCATCGTAGACAGCGTTCTTATGATAAGCGTACCGCCTAAGTTTACGGCATATCAGGGAATGGACGCATTTTTCCACGCTTCGGAAACAGTTGTGAACAAAAATGTACATCCGATGGCAGAAATGTTTGCCTTAAAGACGGTTGAATTTGTTGCAAAATATCTGCCTGCGGCAGTAAGGGATGGAAATAATAAGAAAGTCCGTGCTTACATGGCGCTTGCGAACACATTTGCCGAATATTACATGATATGTACCTCCGCCCACACAATGGAGCATGTTATGGGCAGCTTCCACGATAACCTTGTCCACGGTGCGGGGCTGATTGAGATTGCCCATGTTTACTATGATTTCTTTGCAGAGCGCAAAGCAGCAGAGAAGCCCATGAAGAAAATGGCAAAGGCTATAGGTATCGAAAATCCGACTTCCGGCAAAGCTTTCATCAAAGCCTTATATGGACTGATTGCCACTGTAGGCTGTGCCGACCTTAAGATGAGTGAGGAAGGCAGCACAGCGGATGAATTAAAGCTATATTCCGCAAAAGTACATGAGGTTCTCGGCGGGGATATTACCGCTGATCCGCTGCCACTTTCTGACACGGATTATTTAGAAATCTTCCAAAAGGCATCCCGCTAATCGAATATCTAACCAAACGGAAAAGATTATAAACAAAACAAGAGCTGGAAGCTTATCTAAGAGTCTTCAGCCCAATCACTATCATAGAAAATCTGTATTTACAGATTTTTGTTCACACTCTTTTTTACAAATTCAACATGTTCTGGTGGTGCATCTATTATCTAATATTCTCAGTATGAAAGAATGTCTGTTTTGTATCAATTGTAATTCCTTGTTCACGCTCTTCTCATAAATTATCCAGAAAATATGCAAATACTAATTTATTATCTTTGATGCCTCCACCAATTTTATATTTTGTCCTGCGATACAAAATTAGTATCATATTCTTCCTATTAACGTGGATTTACCATAATCAACATGACCAATCATAACAATCGATAATTCTGTTTTATTTTAAAGCTACAAACCACTTAATTCTCTTTTTTATTCGTATAAATTGCATACAAAATATACTCTCCACTAAAATCAACTGTAACCTGCTCTTTTTTATAAAATGTTCCAAGACCCTCAATGTATTTTAGCGTTGATGGAACTGGTCTATATAATATGAGCCAACATTCTCGCGGTGATATTTCTAACGATTTATTGATACACTTAATTACTCTAATATATATTTTCAAATGAAACGGATTAAAAAAGAAAAATTTATTGATTGTATCGTCAATTACTATATCATTTGCATCTGAGTTTAATAAATTAAAGTGACTTTTATTGTCAGTAGCCAGTTTAAATTTTTGAACATTATCTTTCAAACAATTATATCTAATAGAATCTATTTCAATTCCTGTTAATGTAGGACATTGATGATCTGCCGCCATTATTATAACGCGCCCTTTTCCACAACCAAAATCAACTAAGTGATCATTCTCTTTAAAAGGATATTTTTTAAAAAAATATTCTAAAAAAGAATATGATGTAGGGGCATACTGAAAATTAACTATCCTTTGCTGACTAACCTCATCTTCGTCATTTCTAATTGTATCAATAGTGAATTTTTCTTCATAATAAGCTTCCTTAAGTTGTTCGATTACAAGCAAACAATTTTTATTTAATTCAACATATTGTTTATAACTTAATTCCATATTTATCATTCATGATGTATTACATACATCATTACTCTCCTTGCGTTATATAGCCAAACATTTGCGAAACGCCAAAAAATGAATAAAATAGGGCTGTTTTGTAGGTACATCCTTCTTCCTCATGGAAACGGACAATCTTCTTTTTAAATTCAGACGTGTAATTTTGTAGCATAATAAGTACCTCTCTCCTTGTTATTTTTAGTATAACTTATTAGCCGTTCCCACTGTAACCACTTTATATTACTTCGTTATGACATTATAATATTTTTAATATATCATATGTTTGAGTATATATCAACAACTTAATATTCATAACCGATATACCTATTATTCATAATCCTTTAACTCAAGCTTCTACCATTATCATTCTATCTGGTTATATTGCAATTCTTTATAAATTTTATCTATTTACTCATTATATAAAAGGTCTCCGTAATTTGGGGGGCCCGTTTCAACAAACTCCTCAAAAAATAATTCAGAGTTGACCACGTGACAGTATTAGTATCAAAGACATTTATCAAGAAGCCTTTCAATCTGCTAAGGGTCACATCGGCGCTTCCAGTCCGACGTGTAAAAGAGCCGCATTTCAAATCTATGACGCCCCGGTACATATCTGTGACTAAAAATAGGCTATTGAGCTTATTTTTATCAATACTTTCTCCTGTTTTTTAATTCCTCATAAAGAAACCCATAATTTTCATAACGCATTTTACTGATCTGCCCCCTCTCCACGGCATCTCTGACACCACAAACAGGCTCCGTCAAATGGGAGCAGCCTCCAAACTTACAAAGTTTCTCATACTCTGCAAATTCCGGATAGAAATCTCTAAGCTGTTCTTTTTCCAAATCAAACAGCCCCAGTGAACTAAAGCCCGGCGTGTCCAGAATATAGGTATCCTCCCCTATGGCAATCAGCTCACAGTGGCGGGTGGTATGTTTCCCTCTTTCAATCTTTGTACTGATTGCCCCCGTCTCCATCACTGTACCGGATTGCAGGCAATTAATCAGCGAAGATTTACCCACACCGCTGGGTCCTGCCAACGTGGTTGTTTTTCCCTGTAAAAATGTCTTTAATTTATCAATTCCCTGCTTCGTAGCCGCACTGACAAGAAGAGTCTGATAACCACAGTCACGATAAATTTTCTCATACTCATCTCCTGTGCCTTCGCCGTCTATATCCCTCTTGTTAAAGCATATAATGCAGGGAAGCTTTTGCTGCTGCATCATAATCAAAAACCTGTCCAGCAGATTGAAATTAGGCTGCGGCTTTACAATGGAAAAAACCACCAACGCCTGATCCACATTTGCCACAGATGGTCGGATTAGCTCGCTTTTCCTTGGAAGAATCCTATCTATATTGCCAAGCATTTGCTCTTTGTCCAATATATTCAATTCCACGTCATCTCCCACAAGAGGTTTTGTGTTATCCTTGCGGAAAATTCCTTTTGCCTTGCACTCGTATATACCGCTACCGTTTACATACACATAGTAGAAACCGGCAATTCCTTTGATAATTTTCCCTTGCATACTTCTATTCCTGTACAAATTCTATTCGTCTGTCAAAGGACTTTGATACCGTACTGCCCGGAACCGTAACAGTCTCTCCCGTCTCCGGATCGGTAGTTGTACTTCCTGCCGTAGTAACATTATAAGTGAGGGTAATCGTGCCTCCCGAAGCCGTCAGCCCATAAAAGTTCGCCGCCTGCGGAAAGCTTGTGGTCTTAGTATCCAGCAAAGTATTCCCATCATCAGTGACCAGCTTTATACTCACCTCACTGCCTGACACATAATCAGGAGCCTCCGCAATACTGGGCGCCTCAATATTTGTATTACATTTATAGGTGTGCTTCTCCGCGCCTTGGCTTACTTTAATATCCAAAGCCGTTCCCGGATCTACATAGGAGCCTTGAGAATAGCTTTGATAACAGATATGCCCCTNCGTAAAGGAACCATTGTCTTCTTCGTTATATACATAAGACACGCTTCCTATTTGAAGACCTGCCTCAATCACTTCCACGGTGCCATCCTGCTCCGACAAGCCCATCAGATTCGGCACTCTCACCTTAACCTCTTCCTTTCCCTTGCTGACAGTTACCGTAACCACACTGCCCTTAGGAACCTTATTGCCGCTTAAAGGCATCTGGGAAATTACTTTTCCCTCCTCCACAGTATCGGAATAGCTCTCACTTTTATTTACGGAAAATCCATGATTAATAAGACTGTTCTCCGCATCCTCAAAGGTACGCCCCGATACCTCCGGCACGATCACTCCGTCTATCCCTGCGCTTACCGTAAGTGTTACCGTACTTCCTACCTCTACCTGAGAGCCTGCACTGATATCAGTGTCAATAACCACGCCTTCATCAATCGTATCGGATTCCACATATTCCGTTACAGTTTTCAAGCCCAGACTCTCCAATGTTCTCTTGGCGTCCTCCACATTGACACCTTTCACATCTGCCATCGGTACATAAGAAACCGTCTCCTCCGTACTTTCATCTAACAACAGAGAGCTTCTGGAATCTTCGTTCCCCTCCTTACCTGTACCGAAAATCCTCACCGCGAATACAATAATGATAGCACATAGCACTATTCCGAAAACAACTGCTAAAATTGTGGTAATGCGTTCCGCACGGGGATTATAATCGTAATCATAATCCTCCTCATCTTCTTCCTCTCCGTTTTCATAACCGCCCACATCACTTCTTAAACGTATTGTCTCTTCATGCTCTTCATATTCCCTATTGTCCTGATAAGCGGAATATCTCTTAATCTGCGCCATATCAGTGTCGGTAATCATTCTGGTTCCCCCCCCCATATCAGGGTCGTTCACCACCACAAAATCCTCGTCGGGATTAATCAGGGATTGTTTTAAATCAGTGACCAGCTCCTGCATGTTCTGATAACGGCGGTCCGGTGATTTCTGACAGCATTTCAAGACAATGCTTTCCACCGCCATAGGAATCTCCGGCAAAAATTCCTTGGGGGAAGGCATTTCCTCTTGAATATGTTTAATTGCAATTGCCACTGTAGTCTCGCCGTTAAAGGGAACTCTGCCTGTCAGCATCTCAAACAGTGTAATACCCAGAGAATAAATATCACTTTTCTCATCGCTGTAACCGCCCCTTGCCTGCTCCGGAGAGGTATAATGTACCGAACCCATGACATTAGAAGTAATAGTGTTGNTGGTTGCCGCCTTAGCAATACCGAAATCCGTCACCTTTACCTTGCCGTCCTTGGAGATGATAATGTTCTGAGGCTTGNTATCCCTGTGAATAATATGATTGTTATGCGCTNCCTCTATTCNCATGCTCANCTGAATGGCAATGCTGACAGACTCCTTATANGATAATCTTGCTNTTTTCTCTATATATTTTTTANGGGTNATGCCTTCCACCAGCTCCATTNCANTGTAATAGATACCGTTTTCCTCTCCCACATCATAAACATTGACGATATTAGGATGCATTAGTCCTGCCGCAGCCTGCGCCTCTATGCGGAATTTTGACACAAAATTGGCATTCTCGGAAAATTCCTGCTTCAACACCTTAACTGCCACAAAACGATTCAGCTTATGACATTTCGCTTTATATACATCTGACATGCCGCCCGTTCCGATTTTTTCCAATATCTCATAGCGGTCGCCTATCATCATTCCAATCTTAATCATACTTCTTCTCCAATCCCTTTATGCAAACGGTTCAATTAATATCACACTAATATTATCCCTGCCCCCGTTTTCGTTTGCCGCCCAAACCAGCTGCTGCGCCTTCTCCACAATGTCGCGTGCTCCGCTCAATATCATGCGGATTTCCTCATCCTCAAGCATATTAGTCAAACCGTCCGAGCACATCAGAATCATATCTCCTTCCGCAAGCTCCTCCGTAAAGTAATCCGGTTCCACACTGTCCTGAGCGCCAATCGCTCTGGTAATAATATTTTTATCAGGATGATTTCTGGCTTCCTCTCTCCCGATACCGCCCATCCGTATCATTTCCTCCACAAGGGAGTGATCTCTTGTAATCTGCTTTATTCCTTTTTGACTGATAATGTATAGCCTGCTGTCTCCCACATTTGCCACCTGCAAATATTTTCCTATGCAGGTCGCCGCTACTACAGTCGTTCCCATGCCCTCAAGCGCAGCTTCCTCGCCCGCCTTTCTGCGAATCACCTCATTCGCCGCCTCAACGGCTTTTCCGAATATACGGATAGGATTCTTCTCATAAGAGGACTCTATCTCCTTGATCATAGTTTCTACCGTGACCTTGGAAGCATAATCACCCGCATTATGGCCTCCCATACCATCAGCCACAATAAATACATTGGGCAGATTACCTAGCGGGATCTCCGAGGTATATACAAAATCTTGATTTAATTTTCTCTTCCTACCGATATCGGTTATGGAAAATGTCTTCAGCACGTCTTACTTCCTCCTATGCTTCCACACGGGGTATACTGATATGCTTACGTCGCAGTTGACCACAAGCACCGTCTATATCTCTCCCCATTTCCCTTCTTATAGTAACATTTATTTTGTTTTTTTCAANNATAATTTTTAAAGGTCTCTATTCTTTCCGCANTNGATTGCACATAACTTCTTTCTTTAATGGGGTTCACCGGTATTAAATTAATATGGCAGCAAAGAGGCTTTGCCAAAGCAATCAGCTTCTTTGCATCCTCTTTTGTATCATTGACACCGCCCACCAAACTGTATTCAAAAGTAATCCGCCTTCCCGTCTTTTCAAAATAATATCGACATGCCTCCATAAGCTCCCCTATGGAATATCTGTTTGCAACAGGCATCAGCTCCTTACGCTTTTCATCCGTTGCCGCGTGTAAACTAAGTGCAAGGGTAATCTGAAGCTTCTCCTCGGCAAGCAGACGCATTTGGGGAACAATTCCGCAGGTGGACACCGTCACATTTCTCTGGCTGATATTCAGCCCGCTTTCGTCCGTAAGAAGTCTGATAAAGCAAAGCAGATTATCATAATTATCCATTGGCTCTCCCGTTCCCATGACCACCACATTGGAAACTCTCTCACCCGTCAGTCGGGTTATGGCATATACCTGTTCCAGCATCTCCGAGGGCCGTAAATTTCTTTCCAGACCATCCAGAGTGGATGCGCAGAATCTGCATCCCATCCGGCAGCCAACCTGTGATGAAATGCATACACTGTTGCCGTGCTTATATTTCATCCAGACGCTNTCCNNCNCGTTGCCGTNTGNAAGCTCNAACAAAAATTTCTTCGTGCCGTCTTGCTTGGAGGTCTGCACCTCAACGGCATTCAACGTAATGTAAATGTAATTTTCCTTGCAATTTTCTCGAAACGCTTTTGAAAGGTTAGTCATCTCGTCAAAGCTTTCCGCCAGCTTAACATGCATCCACTCATACATTTGTCTTGCGCGGAATGGCTTTTCGCCCTGTTTGGCAAGCTCCTCCGTCAGCTGTTTTAACGTCAAGGATTTTATGTCTCGTTTTAACTCTTTATCCATAGAACTTCCTTCATAAGCGCTTGATATCCATAATACGCCGCGCCCATCCTTCTAAATTCTCTTAAGTCTCGCAAAAAAGAAACCGTCCGTCTCCATAAAACCGGGAAAAAGTTGAATACATGCCGCTTCCAGAGCATCGTTTTCCTCTTTCTCCATTTTCCTTTTCATAAGCTCCCTTTCCTTTAATAACCGCTTGGGAAGATAATCCTCCGCAGGCTCCGCCCGGAAGGGAAAATTCTCTACAATCCATCGCACCATCTCCTGATTCTCCGCCCGGTTAATAGTGCAGGTACTATAGAGCAGGATGCCGCCCTTCTTCACATACTGCCAGCTGTTCTCAACAATCTGCTTCTGCAGCGCGATGATGCTTGCCAGACTTTCCTCGGTGACACGATACTTGATATCTCTCTTCTTGCCCATCACTCCCANACCAGAACAGGGAANATCCAAANGCAGTACATCCGCCTGCCCTGCAAGANCCTTGTCNNNCCTTGCNGCGTNNNAGANNNGNACTNTTNTGTTATCCGCNCTCATGCGCCGTATNTTTTCCTCAAGACTANCGCATTTTGNCTCGGACACATCTCTGGACAATACCCTTAAGGCACATTCCGCCGCCAGAATGCTTTTCCCNCCGGGCGCAGCGCAGGCATCCACCACAAAATCCTTGNCGCCGNTTCCTGCNGCCNCCACGGCAAGCGCCGANCTTACATCCTGCACCGTAAACGCGCCTTCCGAAAAGCCTGCAAGTCCTTCAATGCCGTCCACATTCTCCACGGAATAAACATAGGACAGATAAGGGCTCTGCTTTATCCTTACCTGCTGCCCCGCCTCTATGCCCTGCTCGGTAATAGCCCGGAGGCAACTCTTTATCTCTTCCTCCGACAGCCTTGTGGAAAAACGAAGCGAAACCGGATGTATCTGCAATAATCCTTCTAAAAGTGTTGCCGTGATATGGCTTCCATATTCATGCAGCCATCGTTCAACCAGCCATCTTGGCATAGAATATTTTACGGACAAAAATAATGCCGGTTCCTTCTCCGCATCCGGCATAGNAAGGGAAGATTTCTGTCCGGAAATCTTTCGCAGAACCGNATTTACAAAGCCCTTCAAATTATGAAATTTCCTCTTGTCCGCCAGTTTACACGCTTCATTACAAGCCGCACTGTCGGGANCCCCATCCATANAGAGAATTTGATACACACTCATCCGCAAAAGACATCTGATAAAAGGCTTCATTTTCCTGACGGGAACCGTGGAAACATGATCCAGATAGTAATCAAGCTCAATCTGTCTTTCGATTGTTCCCTCCGTCACGCGCTTAATAAAAGACTTTTCCTGAGCGGACAAATAATCGTATTTATCCAGCACAGCCTTTATCAGCCTGTTGGAAAATTCCCTATCCTTCTCTAAAGTCAGGAGCGTATCCAAAACAATCTCTCTGATATTTTCGTTAGTCATCTCTTCTGCTTCCGCCTCCGAATAGCAGTATCAGCCTTAAAAGCTGTAAAATAGAGGATGCTGCTGCCGCCACGTAAGTGAGCGCCGCTGCCGTAAGCACCTTCTTGCAGCCTGTATTTTCCTGAGCGGTCAAAAGTCCGTATTGCTCCACCTTCTGCACTGCTCTCCTTGATGCATTAAATTCCACCGGCAGAGTTATCAACTGAAAAAGTACGGAAATGGCAAACGCCCAGATACCTATTTGAATCAGAGTCTGATTCCAGCTTAAAAGCACTCCCAGAATAATAATGGGCAGACCAAGATAGCTTCCGATATTTACTACCGGCACCAAAGCGGAACGGATGGACAAGGGTGCATAACCCTTGGCATGCTGAATGGCGTGCCCGCACTCGTGAGCCGCCACCCCCACCGCCGTCACCGATGCGCCGTTGTAATTTTCATAGGAAAGGCGCACCGTATTGGTTCGCGGGTCATAATGGTCTCCCCGTTGATTTTGTAAACATTCTATCTGCACATTGTACAATCCCTCGTTATTGAGTATCCTTCTGGCAGCCTCGGCTCCCGTAAGGCTATTCATATTACGGACCCTGCTGTATTTATTCATGGTACTGTTCACCAATGCACTGGCGCCCAGACACAGTACCATGCCTATCAACACCAGATAATAAGTCGGATCCCACATAAATCCCAAGCCATAAAACATAATTTACTCTCCCTTCTTACCCAAGCCTCTCCCCCTGCTGCATTTTCACACCCAAAAGGAAATCATGGGTACTCATACGTTTTTTGCCCTCCAACTGCAGCTCAAAAATCCTCAAAACACCTTCGCCTGCTGTCACGTCAATAAAATCCCTTTCTACCGCACAAACTACGCCGCTTTCCTGTGCCGGACTTTCCGCCGCTTCAAGGGAAGCCCTCTGTCCTGCAGCCCCTACCGGCTCTGCTCTCCAAATTTTTAACTGCTTTCCCTTATAAAAAGTATGAGCACCCGGCCAAGGATTCATACCTCGAATCAATCGGTTAAGCGTTATTGCGCTTTGTGTAAAATCAAGCCTTCCCATGCTCTTATCGATGAGTGAAGCGTAACAGCTTTCCTCATCACACTGCTTGATAGGGATGATTTTCCCTGCCTCCAAGAGAGGAAGCGCCTCTACAATAGCTTTCCCTCCAAGCTCCATCAGCTTGTCATGCAACGTTTCAAAGGTATCCTCCTCCGAAATCTCCGTTTCCATCTTGTAGAGCATATCTCCCGTATCCAAGCCTGCGTCCATCTGCATAATGGTGACACCACTCTTTTCTTCTCCCTCAATAATTGCATGCTGGATAGGTGATGCTCCCCGATATTTGGGCAATAATGAGGCATGGATATTCAGACAGCCAAATTGGGGAATATCCAAAATCTCCTGAGACAAAAGCTGTCCAAAGGCAGCAACCACGTACACATCCGCCTCATACCGCCTAAGCTCCGAAATTGCCTCCGGTGTCTTAATCCGCCTTGGCTGCAGCACTGCAATTCCATATTTCAGAGCACATTCCTTTACAGGAGAAGGCTTAAGCTTACTGCTTCGTCCTTTGGGCTTATCAGGCTGTGTCACCACGGCGGTGATTTCATGTCCTGCCTCTATCAGTGCTTCCAATGCTCCCACCGCAAAATCGGGTGTACCCATAAAAACAATTTTCATAGTCCGCTTACTTTCCTTTCCACAAAACCGGTTCTAATCCTCTTCTTCCTCGTCACAAACAACATTTTGCAATTCTCCCTCCACCTTTTCCACATAGAGGTGTCCGTCCAAATGATCCAGTTCATGACAGATGGCACGCGCCAAAAGCTCCGTTCCCTCCAGCTCATAAGGCTTCATATTGGCATCCAATGCGACAGCCTTCACATANTTGGNTCTTGTGACCGTNCCGGTTTTACCGGGANCGCTANGGCACCCTTCCGAACCTGTCTGCTCTCCACTGNACTCTACAATGCGGGGATTAATCAAAACATAAGGGTCTTCCCCCGTCACGTCAATCACCACGATTCTCTTTAAAATGCCCACCTGAGGAGCCGCAAGACCTACGCCGTTCGCCTCATACATAGTCTCAAGCATGTCCTCAATCAACTCTTTCACTCTTGGCGTCATTTCCTTGACTTCCTTACATGTCTTGGTCAATACCTCGTCGCCGTACTCGCGAATATTACGAATTGCCATTTTATCCTCCATTCCGGAGCGTTTACGCGACGGGGCGACGCAAATTTCAAATTTGCGTCTGCCATCAAGGAGATTTGTGACGCTCCGGCACAAATCTCTGTGTGAAAAATCAGCACATCAGTGTGATTTTTCACACTCTCCTCCATTCCATGCCTAAATAGTATTCATCGGGTCGAAATCAAATTGCACCGTGANTTCCTGACGGCTNAGGCAGCCATAATAGTAATTTTTCTTCCAATATATCCTTTACCTGTACCAGTTTATCATAATTTTGGCATTTCACATAGAATACAAATCTAAAAATATCATTAATTTTACCAATCGATGCCGGAGCCGGTCCTACAACAAGCATTTTCTCTCCTGTGTGACCATCGGACTCCGCCATAGACTTTGCCACATCCGCAAGTCTATCCGCAAGCTCTTTTCCTCTATTATACCCCGCATCCGCCTCGGTAGGCTCAAAATCGGTAGTCGGAAGTACATTTCTTTCAACCCTTTCCGCTTTCGCATAAATCTGCACGGCAAGCATATGCGCCGCCGGAGGGTANCCTGAAAGCTCCNTGTAAANGATTTCCTCCTNATAAAAGCTCTCATAGTCCTGCGCAGCAGCATGTACTACCGCATAATGCTCCGGCTGATAAGTCTGTATCACCGCCTCGCCGGGAAGGCTTCCCCTCCCCGCTCTTCCGACTGCCTGTGTCAAAAGCTGGAAGGTTCTCTCTCCACAGCGATAATCTCCCACACATAAAGACATATCCGCCGCCAGCACGCCCACCAGCGTGACCTTGGGAAAATCATGCCCCTTCACAATCATCTGGGTTCCTATCAGTACATCTGCCTCCTCGTTGGCAAAGGAAGAAAGTATCCTCTCATAGCTGTCCTTTGTCTTAGTGGTATCCGCGTCCATTCTAAGTGTCCGTACCCCCGGGAACAAATCGTGCAGCTTTTCTTCAATCTGCTGGGTTCCCGCCCGGAAGCCGCTAATATACTTGGAGCCGCAGCTTGGACACTTCATGGGCTTTTCCTCACTGTAACCGCAATAATGACACATCAGCCTGCCGTTTTTATGCTCCGATAAGGACACATCGCAATGGGGGCATTTCGCCACATACCCGCAGGCACGGCAGGAAATAAAGCCCGCGTAGCCTCTCCTGTTTAAAAACAACATACTCTGCTGTCCTTTTTTCAATCTGTCCTCCAATAACTCCTGCAGCCTTCTGCTAAAAATAGAACGGTTACCCGCTTTCAACTCTTCCCGCAGATCCACGATTTCCACAGTGGGAAGCTCTCCCCCCGCAAGCCGCTCCTTCAAGGTAAACATCCGGTATTCTCCAGACTGCGCGCGGAAATAAGCTTCCATGGAAGGGGTTGCGGAACCAAGCACCACGCTGGCGCCGTGAAGCCTCGCCACCTCTAACGCCGTTTCTCTGGCATGATATTTGGGCGTTCCCTCGCTTTTATAGCTGCCCTCATGCTCCTCATCTATCACAATCAGCCCGATTTGGGGAAAGGGCGTAAAGAGCGCTGAACGGGGACCGATGATCACGTCAATCTCTCCCCGCTTGGCGCGCTGGCACTGGTCATATTTTTCCCCGGGAGAAAGAGTGGAATTCATCACGCTGACCCGGTTTCCGAACCGTCTGTAAAAACGGAGCAGCGTCTGATAGGTAAGTGCAATCTCCGGTATCAGCACCACTGCCTGCCTGCCCCTTTTTATCACCTCTCCGATAAGCTGCATATAAACCTCTGTCTTACCGCTTCCGGTAATACCGTGAATCAGGTAGGTTCCCCGCTTTCCTTCGTCATATTCCTTCAATATACTCTCCACAATATTTTGCTGAGAAGCGCTTAAAATATTTTTCCGCTCCTGTGTGGTTTCAAGCTTTACGGGATTGCGATAGCTGGCAGTGCTCACAATATGTATGGCTCCCGCCCGCTCAAGACTTTTTACGGTTGCCGCAGAGACATTTAATTTGCCCGTAATCCACTCATAGGGAATACTCTCCTGCTCTGCAAGCTCCCGTAAAAGCCTTGCCTTGGCGGTCTGCTTCTTTCGCTCACTCTCTCCCAACAGAGAAATAATTTCCTCCCTGCTCATGTTGCGCTCCACACATTTATGCTCTAACTTTTTCACGGACTGCTTGACCGGAAGCACCGTCTTTAACGCCTGTATCATAGTGGAGCCGTAATTGCGCCTTATCCAGCCTGCAAGGGCAATCATCTTATCCTCCACAGTAACGCCCTTCTCCGCAATCCCTGCAATATCCTTGGTGCGCGACGGGTCAAATTTGCAGTTCTCGCGCAAAGCAACACAATAGCCCTTTATCAGCTTGTTTCCGCCTCCAAAGGGAACGGTCACACACATACCTACCTCCAGTACTCCCACAAGCTTATCGGGTACTCTGTACTGAAAGGTTTTATCCAGTTTTTCATGAGAAATATCCACTATAATATCTGCGTACTGTTCCTTCACCATCTTCTCCTGCTTAGAAATTTTATTTCTCCCTTTTGCGATGCTTTGTTATCTGTCTGGTTATCGAACGCTCCATTCTGAAAAGGGAGTTTTCACATGAATTATTTTCCTTCAAGTATCTCCTGTATCAGAACCCTCTCGTCCATGGGATATTTCACGCCCTCTATTTCCTGATAATCCTCATGCCCCTTTCCCGCAAGCACTATGATGTCCCCCGGTTCTCCATGGGCGATGGCATAGGCGATTGCCTCCTTGCGGTCGCAGATTTCCACATATTTTCCGTCCGTTTTCTGGATTCCCGTCTTTATGTCGTCAATAATCGCCTGCGGCTCCTCAAATCTGGGATTATCCGAGGTTATAATGGTGAAATCCGCCAGCCTGCCGCTGACCTCGCCCATCTCAAAGCGGCGCTGTCTGGAACGGTTCCCTCCGCAGCCGAAAAGACATATCAAACGGTGGGGTTCATACTCCTTTAAGGTACTGAGCAGGCTCTTAAGCGCCATGGCATTATGGGCATAATCAATCAAAAGAGTAAAGTCCTCCGAAACCTTTACCGGTTCTATGCGCCCTTTCACCCTAGCCGCAAGAAGCGACCTGCCAATATCGGACTCCCGCACTCTGAAATGACGGCAGATTGCAATTGCCGTCAAAGCATTGTACACACTGAACCGTCCGGGTGTGGGAACCTCCACCTCAAAATCCATAAGCCCATTCACTTGAAAACTCACTCCAAGCTTACCCGGCTTATGCACCAGCTTAATATTCTCCGCCCGAAGCATACAGTCTTCACCCAGCCCAAAGGTCTCAAGATTGCAGGTGTGCCCTTCTGTCACCTGATTCACATGACTGTCGTCACCGTTTACAATGCCCACCTTACACTGTTGAAACAGTAGCCCCTTGCAGGCAAGATATTCCTCAAAGCTTTCATGCTCGTTGGGTCCGATATGGTCCGGCTCCAGATTGGTGAAAATACCGTAATCAAAAATAAAGCCCTGCGTCCTGTGAAGCTTAAGCGCCTGAGAGGATACCTCCATCACCACAGTGTCAAGCCCTTCCTCCACCATACGGGCAAAATATTCCTGCAGCAGGTAGGATTCCGGCGTTGTATTATTGGCATGAATATGCGTCTTACCGATAACAACCTCAATCGTACCCACAAGCCCCACCTTATAGCCTGCATTCTCCAAAATTGATTTTACAAGATATGCAGTGGTTGTCTTGCCCTTGGTACCGGTGATGCCGATTACCTTTAATTTCTCCGCGGGATGCCCAAAATACGCCGCCGATATAAACGCCATGGCATAGCGGGTGTCCTCCACCTTAATAACGGTTACAGCCATATCCTTTATCTCCGGCACTTCCTTAGAAACCACAAGTACTCCCGCGCCCTTTTCCGTCACCTCAGCCGCAAAATCATGACCGTCAAAATTAGCTCCCTCAATACAGATAAAGAGGCAGCCTTCACTTATTCTTCGGGAATCGTACTCCACCTGAGTCACTTCCCTGTCAATGCTTCCCTGCAAACAGGTATATTGTACTCCCTTTAATAAATCCTCCAGCCTCATCCTTTTACTGCCTTTCCGCGTGTTTTTGCAGCACGCATAAATATACTCTATATTTTACTCTATTTTTGTAATTTCTACCACCCCTAAATATTTAGGAGAAATTTTACCGTGGATGACAAGACAAAAAACGGTAAAGGCAACGGTTGGGGCGTAGCGGGCTTACCGAAATTCCCCTTTTCCCCAACGCAAAGAAGCCACGCCCTATGGCATGACTCCTTTCATTCTCCCGCTATTTTATCAACTCTCCCACTGCAAAATTCGTGGAATCACTTGAATTATCAAACAAAACAAACTGCTCCGGAAAGCAGCTGTCACATCTTGACACTGCCTGAGGCGTAACGTTTTACATCGCCGCCAATTCTGCCTGAGTAATATTCCTCTTCTGGCGTTTTAGCTTTATTACTGTTAATAACCTCATGAGCTGTCACAGATTTACTCTTGTCCGCTGCCACAAACCTACCCGTTTTCCTGTCACCGGTTCAATTGCATATACAATTATTCACCTTCCGGTTTAAGGCAGCTTTCCAGACGGCTTTCTCCATTCAGCGGCCAGTAATTGTCTGACAACTCTGGATGCTGCATTTTGTATCCCTGCATGGAATTGCGCCGGAAACATGCACAGCTTATAAAACAGGCCGCCAGGAACATTTCTGGCAGCCTGTTTTTCAGCTCCTTTATGAAATTGTTTCCGTTCCCCGCACTCTTTGTCAAATATCCCTTTTGCGCATAGTTGGCTGCCCTATGCGGCTAGAGCCAGCCGCCTCCCAGGTATTCTGATACCGCCTTCAAAGCATACGCTATGGTTATGGCATCCACTTCCGGCATGTGACCGGAAATCCTCTCCCGATTCCAAAATGTGTCCGTAAGCCTGCTCAATGGACAGCCTGTGTCAAGGTCAGAAATACAGATGTACTGGCCATTCATATATCTCCCTACTACGGCATTCATGCAGCTGCCTTTTCCATAAATGATCAGTTCTGCCATATCCGTACTCCGGACCGCCACTTTTACTTCCCCTGTCCATCTCCGCCCATAGGCATCCCATTCTTCCGATCCGGCGCATTCAAACCGGATGGCGCCGGACACCCGGGCGCTCATTCCACACCCCGGGGCATCTCATGGTCTGCCACGAACCGCACCATGTGCCCGTCAGCCAGACGTTTCTGCTGCTGGTATGCATACATCAGCGTTTTTTCACAGATACGGTTTATCATTCTGGGAACGCCTGCGGATACCTTATATATCTCGTCCTCGGCGTCGCTGGTGAAAAGCTCCTTCGCCGTTCCTGCGTATGTCAGGTGCGCGGCAATATATTTCCCCGTCTCTGCGCGGTCAAGCCTGCCCAGCACGATGTTCATGTCGATCCTCTGGCGTATGGCCGTATATGCCTGCAGCCTCAGCTGCTGTTCCCACAATTCAGTCTGTTCCACGAGCACCAGCGACATCGGGCTGGAGGAATCAAATTTATAATTCAGAAAGAACCTCAGCTCCTCCAGCATGTCCTTACCTAAAAGGTGCGCCTCGTCCAGCACGCAGACCACTTTCTTTTTCTGCTCCGTGCAGACTGCTTCGATCCCTTTCTGCAGCAGCCGCTTGGAATCCCCGCTGAAAAAGTGCGGCTCCAGACCCAGCTGCCCTAAGTGTGCCCTGTCTACGGTCAAGCCGTTGTCGGGTGCGTCACGGGGGTCAAAGGAAATAATATAATGGTGGCTCTTTACGTCCTCCCGTTTCTGGTTCTTGCCGTATTTCAGATTGGAGCGCATACACGCTATGGCGAAATCTTCATCACCACAATTCAGAGAGGAAATGAGGTAGCCTGTCCTCGGAACTATCTGCCCGTTTCCGTCCAGTG
>WFLY01000118.1 GCA_009177215.1 Bacillota bacterium | reverse complement strand
TTGCTGTTATCACAAAGGGCATTGAATTAGTTGTTAAAGGTTTTGACAACTGGATTCACAGAGTAGAAAAAGCTAATGAGGCAATGAAAAATGCTGTTGGTGAATATGAATCAGCGAAATCAAGTCTTGAAAATGTAAACTCTGAATTAAAAGAACAGAATAAACAATTAGATGAACTTTTAGCGAAAGACAAATTGACTTATGCTGAACAGGGGCAACTTGAAGAATTACAAGCGATTACAAGAGAGTTACTACTCCAACAGGATATCGAGGAAAGACGTGCTGATAAAGCGTCAAAAGAAGCCGCTGATAAAGCAGTAGATGCTTATAAGAAACAGTATGGAAGATATGACAAAACTGAAGATGAACTAAAAGAAAAACTTTCATATGAGTTCCCCTTTTTACCAAAAGGTGCTGATGATGTGCTTGGCATAATTGCGGCTTATACTCGTGCTAAAGAATTATTAGAGAAATCACAAAAAGAATTTGACGATGCTGTAAAAAATGGTGAAGATACTACTTGGCTTGCAGACGATGTTCAACTTTATATTGACACTGTAGACGATTGTAAACAGGCATTAGATGACNGTATTTCAGATNTACAGGATAAACGTGTTGCTTTAGAGAATGAATATAATAAGGCAATTGAAAAACGTGAGTCTGGTGTTGAACCACTAACTTCTTCTGAAAAAGAAATCATTGAGACTTATGAATCAATATATGATGTCATGAAAATGGTCTATGAATATACCGACCCAAATGCATGGAAATCCATGCAGATTGAAAGTGTATTTGATACGGAAGGTATTGAAAAGACCAAGGAAGAATTAGTTGAAATGGTAAAGGCTGGTACTTTTGATGAAAGTACCCTACAGTCATACCCGAAATTGTCTGAAGCATTAGAACAGAATAAGGTTTCAGCTAGTGAATTACGAAATGAGTTAGAAGCATTGGCTAAGGCAGAGAGCAATGTTAAAGGTGACACTTTTAACGATAAATACCCCATTTCATTCTCCGACGTCTTCTCCCTAAAAGATGCCGAGAACAACCTAAACACCCTTGGAGAACTGAATGAGCAGCTTGACGAGATCCAGTCAGCCTACTCCAATCTAAAGGACGCAATGGACACCTACTCTTCTACTGGTTACATCACCATAGATCAGTTCCAGTCCATTGTTGAACAAGGAGCAAAATTCCTTGATTACCTCACTCTTGAAGACGGTCAGCTGGGCATGAATGAACAGGCAATGTATGACCTTGCAGAAGCCCGAATCATCGAAATGAAAGCACAGATGGTTCAGGGTGTTATTGATAATGTATCCAAAATCCAATCCGAAGCCGATGCAGACCTGTATCTTGCATCTACAAATTATGAACTGGCAGACAGCTATCATGCCCTCGCTGAATCACAGCTTACCGCTTGGTCTTCTTCTGCATTGGCAAACGGATTATCACANGGCTATGTGGATAAAGTTACTGGCAAAGCAAAGGCTGACATTGATAAAATTAATGCGCTTGTTACTAAAATTAATCTTGGGAGCATTGGTAACAAATCCACTTCCTCTGCCACAAAAAAAGCCGAGACCGACTGGAAAACCTTCCTTGACAAAGAGCTTGCTCTTGCTGATGCGGCGTTTGAAGCCGGACTCACCGACTACCGGACCTACATCAACAAACGCAAAGCTATCCTTGACCAATACTATCGGGAACAGAAAATCTCCGGTCAGGAATACTATGACGGGTTAAAAGCCACTTACGAGAAGCAGCTTTCCGTCTACGACAAGGCGCTCTCATCAGTCTCCAGACGCTACGACAGGGAAATCGACCACATCAACACACTCATAGACAACATCAAATCCCAAAACGACCTTCTGGAAAAACAGAAGGACGACTACGACAGCGTTCTTTCCGTTGTTGACAGGGTTTATCAAAACGAAATCGACCGTATCAATAAACAAAAAGACGCCATCCAAGACAAGATCGACGCTTTAAATGACGAAGCCGATGCCTACGATCTCATAAAGCGTAAGGAAGAAGCATTGTATGAATTACAGCGCTCCCGGCAGCAGCGCACCAACAAGCTGTATACCGGCTCAGACCGTGGCTACATCTATGACACGGACAGGGATTCCATCCGGGAAGCACAGGAAACCCTGAAAGATTTGGAAAAAGAAGAACTTATCAGCCAGTTGGAAAAAGAGCAGGATGCTCTCGAAACTTCCATAACCCTCTTAGGGGAATACAGGGATAAATGGGCGGAGATACCGGACGAGCATGAACGTATCCTAAACGAACAGCTTGCCGCAGAGATATTTGGCGCAGATTATGAGCAGATGATATTGAACAACAGGATTTGCGACATTGAAGGGTTCAAAGACAATTACCTTGCCATCCAGACACAGATTGACGACAATACCTCCTTAATTACTTCCTATGAGGAAAAAATAAGCTATTATGAGCAGCTGAAGGAACAATGGGCACAGATATCCGCCGCATATGAAGAGTCTGTTGAAGACCAATATGCCTCCATGCTGTTAGGACAGAACTGGGAAGCTGACATACTGGACGGACGGTTGGAAACCCTAAACGGTTTTAAGGACGAATATGCCAGAATCCAGCAGGCTATTGTTGATCTCGCATGGGCTTCCTCCAACGAACAGGTTAAAGCGGCACAGGAAGCACAGAAGGGTGCTGACGGCAATATGGGGAGCGCAGGGAATGTAGATATCCCTGTAAATGACAGTGCTGACAAGCCAACTTCCAACACCATACCCACAGCAGTCACAGCCGGCATTGTAACAGGAACAAACAATACTTCCGAAAGAAACAATATGCTTAAAAGAATAGCAGAACTTGAAACAAAGCTATCTGAAGCAAAAACAGCAAGAAGCAAAGCTCCCAACAATACAACACGTCAAAAGATTCAAGATGAAATATCACATTATGAGTATCTAATCCGGAACCTAGAAGTCAGTCTTCCTAAATACCATTCCGGTCTGGAAAAAGGGGTTGTGGGTAAACCTGCCACCAATAAATCCTTGGAGATTTTACAGAGAGCCGGTCTTAATATAGATGAAATCCTTGCAATCCTAAAGGAAGGTGAGCTTGTCCTTACCCCTTTCCAGACGGAAAACATTGCTGACAGGCTGAAACTTCTGGAAGCCGTTGACCTGACCCCTAACATCACTCTTCCCGATTATTCCCGTTTAGGTAAAATGACCGTAAGAAATAATGTGCAACAGCCATCTATCAACATCGGGGAAATCCATTTACACGAAGTCCAAAATGTTGACGGACTTACTGACGCAATCATCCGTGAATTCCCCAACAAAATACTACAAGCGGCAGCAAGAAGATGGTAAAAAAGAGCTTTAAGTTAATGTGATATTTTTTCCAGATTCCCGGGGCTGCTGGGATAAGCGCCGGATATGCAAAATATAATGGCAAACCATGATTAAATCCCTTCATATTATGCGACCCCTTTGCTTAATGCAACAGCCCCTTACCTGTGAAAATAGGCTTATTATAACAGGAAAAATTTATGATAAAATAACATGCTTTATGTACGCATATGCGCTTTTGTCCAAAGAACCTCACAAAAGGCGTGCGGAAAACAAAATTTACTGTTTTATGAGGAGAAAATGGTATGACAAATGAAACAAACAAAGCCCTCGATATAATTACTGCCAAAATAATATCAATAGTGGACAAAAAAATCAGCAAGCTTGGTTACGACCAAACCTTTCCTTCCGCTATTTTGGGTGTATCATGTAACGGAGAATACACAATTATTAAAGCAGGGCAAAAATACGATGTGAAATGCGCAATGCCGGTTACAGACCTCAAGGTTGGCACAAACGTATGGGTCAGAATTCCCTGCGGCAGACTACACGACATGCACATTTGCGGGTTACGATAAGGAGGAGATAACATCATGGATTCAGAAAACAAATTGATAAAAGAAGTTCAGGTCAGAGACCTGCCTGCCTTAGACCGGATGGACGATACCGATGTGCTTTTGGTTGAAGACTCCACTTCTACCTATAAAGTATCCGCTTCTACCCTGACCGGATATATTAAAAACCATCCCGACATCATCGGCAGCTTTATCCGGGAAACCCAAAAAGGGGAGGCAAACGGTGTTGTTCCTTTAAATTCCCTTACAAAGATTACACCCGAGTTTTTATCCTTTGGGGAATCGGAAGGCACTATTTATGAAGGTTCAAGCGGCAGGAAGCTGGAATCATCCCTGAACAGCCATATGGGGAACACTGATAACCCCCATGGCGTGACAAAGGAACAAATCGGTCTCGGGGAGGTGGAGAACAAATCTTCTGCGGCTATACGGAATGAATTAACATATGAGAATATAACAAATGCTTTAGGCTATATACCGGAGACAGACGGCTCCTATGAACAGTCCACTGCTTATACTGATAACAAGATTGCAGAATTAATCAATGGCGCACCTGAAACCCTCGATACCTTAAAGGAACTCGCGGATGCCCTAGCGGACAATGAAAACGCCGTGGAAGCAATCAATGGAGCCATCGGCAGGAAGGCTAACCAGGCTGAATTAGATACCCACACAGGTAATTCTACCATACATACCACCCAATCTGATAAGGATAACCTAAAAACGGCTTTCCAACATGCGCAAAGCCCCCATGCAAGAACGGACGCAACGAAAACACAGCGTTCGGATACAAACGGCAGCCTGCTCATTAATGATACGGAAGTTCCTGTGTACCAGCATCCCCTAAGCGGCGTGGCGGCAGGAACCTACCGACAGGTCACTGTTGACAGCCGGGGGCATGTTACATCCGGCGACAACACTGCCCTCCCCATAACACAGGGCGGCACGGGCGCTGCCACCCCGGAACAGGCATTGGCTAATCTGGGGATTACTGCAACCGCGGATGAACTCAATCAGTTGGACGGTGTTACCGCGACCGCCCCGGAAATCAATTGCCTGAAAGGGATAAAGTCATCCATACAGACACAGTTGGATAATAAGGCAGCTGCCTCCCACGGCACCCATGTGCCAGCCTCGGATACAAGTAATCAGGGCAAGTTCCTCAAGTCCGACGGAACGCAGCCGGTTTATGGGAACCTGACGGCAGCTGAAATTTCTGCTGCTTTAGGCTACGTTCCCGGAACGGGCAGCAACATCATCACAGCCGTAAAGGGAGACGCAGAGACGGAATACCAGACAGGTGAATACAATATCACACCGGCGAAAATCGGGCTGGGCAACGTTGACAATACCCATGACAATGAAAAGGCTGTATTGAGCGCAAGTAAGCTTACCAATGCAAGAAAGATAGGGAATGAGGCATTTGACGGTACGAAGGATATCTCCTTGACAAATATTGGGGCGGTAGATAAATCCGGTGATACCATGACCGGAACACTCGTCATGAAAAATGTATGCTTGAATGACGGGGTTCATAACGTAACTGTGGCGCAAGCATTCGATGATGGAGACGGCGACCATCATTATGGTTCGGAATTGACTATAACCGGTAATGGAAACACCTTTATAGGGGGAGGGGAATCTCCCAATATATTAAGGACTACTCTGATGACGCAGAAAAGTGTAGGAGAAGTGTATAACGCAGCAGGAGAACAGATGTATATTACGAGTGACAATAGTATATTTTTGTATTCCTTGTGTAGTACCATAGCAAATCGCAAGGGAATAACGTTCGACACATCCGGAAACCTGCGTCCTTTAGTAACAGGGCAGATGTCTCTTGGGGCATCTGATATGCACTGGGGAAATGCCTACATAGATACGGTACACGGGGAACTGGAAGGGAATGCAGCAACCGCCACAGTTGCTACGACTGCCATCGAAGCAACCCAAGACAGCGATGGAAACGTAATTAAAGATACATATTTAAAATATAAAGTACTAACACAGTCACAATATAATGCTTTAGCAGATGTACAGAAAAAGAATGGAACTTTATATTTTATTACAGATTAAGGAGGAAAGTAAAATGGCAAAAATAATGTTAAATGGAGTAGATTACAGTGCTCTCGGAACGAGCGATACAAACATTGCAAAATTTGAATATAGGAGTACCATTAGCGTTGGGAGTGGTTTGACAGAAAAAGCCTATATATCCCCTTTTGGAATGCAAGCAAATCAAGGGTTTTACATGCTAATCTGCGCATCTCAAACTACCCCCGTTTCCGGTCTTTTTTTTGTCAGTACACATGGAGGCTCAGCCCCATGTGTATCTCAAGTAGCAGGTAATGTAGGACTTGGTGACACAAGTGTAACCGGAGGATATGACGCAAGCGGAGCATTCTTAACTGTTAAAAACACGTCAGTTCCCGGACAGTTTGCAGTCCTAATCTATGAGTTAGTTTTTTCAACAAAATAAAATAATTCAAATACTGAAGTCGGATAAAAATGCGTATCCAACTATTGATTTAAGCGCGCATCGCAACGCGTGGAAAGGTATCAAATGATAACAATAAACTCTCCTTCTGTCTACCCGGTAGATGCTTTTGACCCTGTTTAGCCCCACACGTTGGAATTTTATTACAACTGGAATCAGGCAGTATCAAACAGGGTAATCATAACAGACAACTTAACACAGGAACAAATTTATAATCGTAAACAAGACGGGTTTAAACTAAACCACATCGTTCCCGCAAACACAATGGAACCCGGAAGGTCATATATCATCCGGGTTCAGGTATATGACAGTGACGGAAATCATAGCAATTTTTCGGACGGCGTTCTGTTTTATTGCTATACTACCCCCCTCTTCTATTTTTCTAATATGAATAATGATGATTTCGTATCGGAAGCAAACCTCACTTTAGACCTCTGTTACTCACAACAGGAAGATGAGCCGCTGGATGAATATGCATTTTATTTATATGACCCAGCCAAAAATCAAATATATACATCCGATTTATTCCATACCGAAAAGAATTTATCTCATACCGTTTATGGTCTAAGTAACCATACTGTATATTATATCAGGGCGTTTGGAAAAACCAAACGGGGTATGTCCGTAGATACCGGATACATCAAAATAAATGTCAAATATAATACAGTAAAGGCAAATTTCTCTTTTGAAGCGGCAAACGATAAAAAAACAGGATGTATCACATTAAAAACTAATATATTGACTGTCGGATACCGTTTAGATAACGACAATTATATGCTGGAAAACGGCGAAGTGACTTTGGATGGCAATGCCCTTACTTACGAGACCGGAACTTACGGGGATTTTACACTGGTTGTAAAGGCACGGAAAATCCCTTTGGGGCAGTTCCTCAAAACCACAGACGGTGCAATTTCTTTAAAAATAATATGTATCTCTGATAACTATTATGCTGTCCTTTCTGTCAATACAGGTTCCACTCAATACAACATCTTTAAGGAAATCATAGGGGCAACATTAGTCACCAGCGAAAACAAACAGGTTGTTGACTCATATACCAATCATATTGTTGTCACCGCCCCCGGTGATTACAATCAAAATGCCTTAATCACATTTGTAATACATAGAAAAAATAATGTATATGATATGGAAGCATATTATAACTAGACGAGGAGGATGCCATGTTTTTAGGAACAACTTTTTTTTTGNGGGAAAAANACATTATTGCNTCCNNCAATAAACATTAACTGNTTTTAACAGCTTATCTGTTTCCAACGGAACCTACGACCACTTATATTTAAGCTCTGACCCTGATGACACAGTAAACAGCTTAGATGACGGCTGGAAATATGAGACAAAATTAAATGCAGGGTTTGACCATGATTTAGAAGGAGGAAACGTAGGCTTTTCTGTTAAGAATACGGACACCGTTATCATTAAGTCCAGAGAAAAAGGCATGTTTGACTGGAAAACCATTTACACAATTCCTGTTAAAGACAATTCCGATTTTAATTTTATCCTACAATATCCTTATTCAAGGAACAATTCCGTAAATGAATATATGCTTTTAAGGTCCATCAACAGAATTGAAAACTCTTATGTGGTTACTGAGTGCAAAACAGATTTTGAAGGATTTTTTATTGTAGATAAAGAGAATATATATGGAACCATTTATAATGTGGATCTTACAGATACTACACAAAATATTAACTCCTCCATTATTGAATTGTTAAACACTTCTTATCCTACCGTATTTACAAATTCAGATTGTAATTATGTCACAGGCACAACAAGCGGCTGCTTTATGAAAATGAATGACAATGAGCAAATAGACGCCTTAGGAGGGGTAAAGTACAGAAGCAAAGTGATTCATTGGCTGTGCAATAACCGCCCTAAAATCCTAAAGCTGCAGGACGGGAGAATTTATATGATACAGGTAACGGGAAACCCCACCGACACCAATGAAGGACACGAAGACTTGAGGAAAATCACATTCGAGTGGACGGAAATCGGTGATGTCGAAAATGAACAGGATTTATTTACAAACGGTTTTTCCGATGTTGACATTAAATATTGGTAATTAAAGAGGAATATCAATGCAATATATCATACAAGAAGAAGATAAAAGCTTAATACAGCAAAATAATTTTAAAATAAAAGTAAGGATAAATGTATTGTCTGATTCAGGCTCTACGCTTGGCATTCTAACGGGGATATCGGAGGTGGGGAACTTTAGCATTGACGCAGATTCCGATATCAGGCGGACAGCTTCTTTTACTGTCAAGCTCGATGATTTTTATTCTAATATCGAAAAAGAAATTGCAAGCTATTTGAACCTGAATTTTAAACTGGAAATAGGCGTCTATAATAACAGGACAAACGACTACAAATATTACCTGTTGGGCACCTTTCACATGACCGAGACAAACACCTCGTATGATGCCGCCACTAACAGCTTACAATTAGGCTTATCCGACAGCTTTTCCCTTCTAAACGGCACAAGGAACGGACAGGTTGGCGGTTCCCCCACTATCTTAATCCCGGTGGAGCATAACGGGGTCAAAAACACCATCAGACAATCTGCAATCAATATATTAAAGGCGGAAACAAATATATCCGACTATCTGATCGAGGATATTGGGGAATATATGGGAATGCCTCAAAATAATGTAGATTATTTATCCTACAGACAATTAAATACTGACTGGAATACCCTTCCCTACGACTTAAAATTTAACCCGGGGAATACTGTTGCGGATATGCTGATTTCATTACGGGATTTATATCCCAATTGCCAGACTTATTTTGACATCTATGGTAATTTCTGTTTTGATATGATTCCTTCCAATTCAAACTCCCCGATTGTGTTATCAAACAATTATTTGCAAAGCATATTGGTATCCAATCATTCCGAAAGCGTCAGCTACGACACCTCCGCTATCAAAAATGTGTCTGAGGTTTTTGGAAAGGTTTATGATATTGATAGATTTTGTGAAAATTCCACGTACGGCTCCAATACATATCAATTAACGCTGGAGGCTTACGAAAAATATTCGGCTGGGGAAATCATCGGATTTAGCGCCGATTCCCAAAATAACGCTTCTGCCCATATCAGCATTAACGGTTTATCTCCCATTCCGCTCTATAAAGAATATACGGATTTGTTTATTGAACCCGGAACAATCGAGTCCGGCGATACAGTCGCAATTAAAATAAACAAGGACAGTACGGGTAATTATACCGCTTATTTTCTGGGAGAATTCCAGCCCCATGCTCTTTGTGTATTAACCGATGATGTCAATGATATTCTATACTCCAAAACATATTTTTCCGAAAAATTTAATTGTAATAAAAAAAATATAATATTTATTGAAGCCAACGACAGTCCTTTTTCAGTACAGGATTTCGGAATCGTATTGGATGTAAAAAGCGGAAACGAATATGATAACATTATCTCCAGCAATGTTGCCATCGAGAACGCAAAATATAATATATATCAAAAATCAGTATGGCACGACAAAGTATCCGTTACGGTAAAAATGCTCCCCTGGCTAGATGTGAACGTCAAAGTGGAATATCAAAAAAATCAGGATAATACCCCACACACATATCTCATCAAACAGATACAGCATGATTTTGGCAATGGCACTACAACAATCACTATGTGTAGATTTTATTCCTTGTACCAAGAATAACAGATAGGTAAAAGAGTGAAAGATTTTTTAAATCTTTCACTCGCATAAAGCAGCGCAGAAATGAGGTAAACTATGGATTATTTAAGAATTTTCGGCAGCCGGTATCCCACATCGGCTATTAGTGTCAGCAATTATAAGGATATCGGTGAAGCCGGTGAGGACGTGAAAGAAATCATCAAACAGTTCCAGATATTTATGGATAACGGAAATATTGACAGCGCTTCCGCCCTCATCGAAACAAACTATGAAACGTTAAAGCCCTATTATATCGGGATGCACACCTTAAACAAAATTGAAGAGGAAATTTACAATACGCAGGTTCATGTATTGAAAAACCAATCCGCCATTGTTTCCGGTGANGAANCTGATTTAGGGCANGCAATAAATGCAGTATGGATGAGACCGGTATAAACTTGGAGGGTGATAAACTATGATACCAGATTTTAAACCACATAANGATGTGACACTTTCCGATTTAGGCACAATAGCCGAACACAACAACTTAATAAAGCAATTTAAATATGCAGAAGCGACTCAAAGGGTTATAAACGACAGCTCTTTAAACATGAAAGGGTTCCGCTCTTCTTTTTTCAATCAGATAGAAAACAAGATTAGAGAATTACAAATTTATTGTTTCAATAAAACCCCAGAACCTGAACAATATTACTCCTATGAGGAGCCTGATTTAGAATTTATGAAAGAACACAATAAAATATTTTGGATTAAACCGTTATAGGAGGAAGCAAAATGAGTATTTTGTCCGGATTTAAAAGCTTTGAAAAATATCTGACTACAGAAGAAGGGTATCAATTAGTATCGGAGCGTCAGTTGGCAAAGGATGTCCTGTTAAACGACGGCAATAATGTGGAAAACATTATCGCCATGATACAGGAAGCATTGCCCTTCCGCATTGAAATTGACGATGAAGCAAAAACCATTAATTTCATAGACAGGTAAAAAAGAGAGGAATACAATATGGCAGTTTTGACAAACGGAAATTTAGTGAAATATAAATTTTTACATAACGGGCAGCCATTAAAACATGCATACCTTAACTCAACCGTTAAATTATGGTCTGCGGGAAATACCGTGGCCTACCATGTAGATAATAATGCCACCTACACAGAGGAGATTGAAGAAGGCGCAACCTGCTTATCCCCCAAGTCATTTACCCCTGCAAAGCCCGGCTGGACATTTGTGGGCTGGCGTGCCGATACAACGGCAAGCGGTGAGGTATACACAAGCTTAAGTATGGGCAGCTCTCCCATTTCACTGTATGCGGTATTCAAAGCGGCTGTTACCGTAACTTATTATAACAATTCCACAAACGCCGGGAATGCCACCGGTTATAAATACTATAATAACGGCAATACGGCAGCCGCCTCCTTTAAGCTCCTGCAGGCAGGGAAAAGCGGCTGGACGGCAAGGGGCTGGTCTGCCAGTACAGCGGGCAACGGGGGAATTGCCTACAACAATAATTCCGCATTTACAAGAGATTCCAACATTACCCTGTATGGTATGTATCAGCAGGCTGTCACACTGTCCTACAATGGCAACGGTGCAACAGGCGGCTCAGTGGCGGCACAGACAGGCACAAGATACTACAACAGCAACGGGGCGTATGTCAACCCGTCATTTACCCTGAAGGCAAACGCTTTTACAAAGACAGGGTATACCTTTATAAAATGGGCTCTTGGCAGCGCAAACGGAACGCAGTACGCACCGGGAGCCGGCATATCTGTTACCGGCAATACTACAATGTATGCGGCGTGGATTGCCGATGCGTTTTATGCAATCAACCCCGGGGGAATCATTAATAAATCAGCTTGTCCAAATGCTCAGGAGCTATGGGGAGGCTATGCCTGTGGTTCCGCTTCCCAAGATGGTAAGGGATATTATGGCGGTTATGGACATACCGACAGTACCGAAGAACAATGGGGATGTAAAACAGGAAATATATCAACAAATGGCTGCAAATACGTTAAAATAATGCCCCATATACATATTTGGGCAGGAAAAAGCCTTGTTTATCCATTGCTTATGATATACGGAGACGATAAACTGATTGCTGCATATGGTAATCCATATTACGCTCCATACCCAAACAACGGGGAAGGAATCATCCACATTACCAATAATAAAGATACAGACCGGCAAGAATATGTATCGCCGTCAGCGCCGTTACAAGTGGATGTATCAAAATATAACAATATAAGCATTGAGCTTATTGCACCCAGCAAGGATGTAGATAATTGCTGGGTGAATATAGGTCTGAATTATTTACAATTATATAATTAATTATTACTAATAAGGTAAACGGGCTTGGACAAAACCACTAATCATAAAGTAATAGCCTGAATAATATTACTCTTAGAACAGGGTAGAAGGAGAAATTTAAAGTCTCTCTTCTACCCCGTTTTTAGATGCATACCATAGGTTACTGTTCAGACTATAACAAAACTGGCGGACAGCCCGGGCATAAAGGCCACTGCCGGAAAAAGCAGGTTCCCACCGGGGAGCCTGTCCTGCTTGTGCCGCCACAAGAAGTGCTGGATGACCCGGATTTCAAAAAGACCGCAAAGACGGTGGTGAAACAACTGGTCAATGTGCGGTTAACGCTTGACGTGACAGAATACCGCGCAGACATCTATTACAATCCAAAAACCGGAGAGAGACTCCATGCCGAATTTCCGGATGGAGTTGTCGATGATGTTAATTATGGCGGAAGTATAAAGACCTTTGTGTTCTTACTGAATAATGACTGCTGCACTTCCATTGATAAAAGCCGTAAGTTTCTGGCCGATCTGACGGATGGGAAGCTGAACATATCCAAAGGCATGATAAGNAAACTNAGCAAAGAGTTNGCGGANAAATCCGNGCNGGAACGCANAAGGATCTTTTCTGACATGCTTNTGTCGCCCGTCATGCATACCGACTGTACCAATGCAAAGGNCAANGGGAAGAANGCCTNTGTATTTGTATGNGCNNCACCGGANGGNNCCGCACTNTATTTTGCCCGTGAGAAAAAAGGGCATGAAGGGGTGAAAGGGACCCCGGTGGAAGATTATCAGGGAATCCTTGTCCATGACCACGATAAGACCTTCTATCATTATGGCACAGGCCATCAGGAATGCCTCGCCCATATCCTGCGCTACCTTAAGGACAGCATGGAAAACGAACCGGAGCGGACCTGAAATAAGGAAATGCGTTCACTGGTACAGGAGATGATCCATTACCGCAACGGTCTGGCACCCGGAATGGAATGTGCTGCGGTGAAGGTCAGTGAATTTGAGACCGAATACCGCAAAATACTGCAGAAAGCAGCTGAAGAATACGAGTACATTCCGGCAAATGAATATTATAAAGATGGATATAACCTGTACCTTCGGATGGAGGAATACATGGCGGACCATCTACTGTTTCTCCATGACCGCAGGGTACCAGCCACCAATAACGAAGCCGAGAGGCTGCTAAGAAACTATAAGAGGAAACAGAAGCAGGCCGTGATATTCCGGGAGTTTCGAGAACATCGATTATCTCTGCCAGTGCATGAGCATGCTGATTATGATGCGTCAGGAAGAAAACAACTTATTTGACAGAGTATCCCAGATTTTTGGATAAAGAAAGAAAACCGGGCAACGCTTTCCACATATTTTAAGTATCCGGAGACCGTCAGGAGGTTCATTTACACGACCAATGCCATTGAAGGCTTTCACCGGCAGCTCCGCAAGGTGACTAAATCCGAGACCGTCTTTCCAACTGACGACAGTCTACTAAAAATGCTGTATCTGGCAATGATGGATATCACAAAGAAATGGACGGAACAACGCCGCTTTTTATATGTGCTTTTATGTTTGTAAAAGCATTCCAACAAATAGTTTATTCTTTATTGGTTCTTCAGGAGGATCGGCTTTGAGCATTATAAAGGCAACAGGTACAGTTTATACGGAAACAGGGAAAGCGCCTGCTATTTATTCGCCTTATCCTGCAATAGCTCAAGTGGTAGGCCCGCCAGTCGGTGGGGCAACAGTCCTATTTTATGAATTACAATATTAAAGCCATTTTTCTGTTTACAATTCAATTCCCTTTGTCTTAAGGAAATCAACCCAAATATTATATTTTGACCCGTACAGGTGCAGATTGTCGAAGGTCAATTCCTCCTTGAGATTCCCTTCCCCATCACATACCACATCATTTACATCAATGTAAAACACAGCCTGATTATCCGACAGCTGCTCAATCCGCTCATTGCGCTGTCGGATACCCTCATTGTTAAAAATGACATCCGAATCCGATTTTTTCTTTGCAACCCTCATAATCCCCTGTATATAAACGATTGCGTCCGGCTGAAGCTCTTTAAACCTTTCTACCGTCTCCTCATATTCCTGTATAAACTCGTCTATAGTTCCTCTTCCCATCTCGTTAATACCAATTTGGAAATAAATCTTTTTATATTGCTTTGCCTTAAGAGCCTCCTCCAGAGTGGTTTTTACCCCGTCCACTTCACAGTACTTTTCCGTCCACATATCATATATGTTTAATCCCAATGTCGCAAAAAAATCCGCTTGCTCCAGTCCGCCATATTCATGCAGACCGACCGTTCTCGAATCTCCTATGAATACCGCATCGTCAAAGTAGCTCTCGTCCACCTCAATAAATTCCTTCTCTTCAGGAATTTGTTCTGCCTCCGGCTGTGATATTGATTCCGGCTGCTTTCCTGTAGGTATCACTGTCTCAGTCTGCTGATTCGACAATCCTCCTTTCGTTGGTGAATCGGTTGCCGTTAATACTCCCTCCGACTGCTCCGTTCCTTCCTCCGATTCCCTTACGGCATCCGGTTCCTGTTGTGTATTGGGCAAAAACTTCCCTTTCTTGGCATCCCACGGATAGACACCGTCCTTTGCCCCCTCAAACACCATGACAAAATAAGGCATCCTCCACACATCCTGCTTATAATTTTTATAAATACTATCTTTTCCCATATATCCGACCACGGATAACGCTGCCCAGCTTATCAGCAAAAAAATCGTTACCCTGCATTGCAATAATCTTTTCATTTTTGCTCCCATCTGCGCGCTATGGCGCGCACCCAAATCAAGGTTGCAAGATTTTTTCCAAGCTTCTCTCCATCTACAGGTCATATCAAACACAGCATACGCAGTAAATTAAAAATTGTAACAACTCAACCATGCCATTTATAAGTTGGCAGAATATACATCGTCACTGATTATTCAAGTATTATACTGTCAACTTATTTCTCATGCAGGGCATCCGCCCTATGGAAATGTTTGTATTATTTGCCCTTAGTGAGCAAACTCCCACTGTAAAACGACAATCATTTCCGCATGGCTAAACTGCTACTAAAAATTAAAATACATAAAAGGATTATTAACCGAAACCGCCAAATAATAGATACTGACGGTCAGGATTACCGCCACGGCAATACTCCCCAGCCACTTCTTTNTTACCCTCTGATACAAGATAGTGGGCAGCGGCGTAGCAAAAAGGATTCCTATCATAAACAGCGGCAGGAACTCTTTGCCGTATTTGACATAATCCAATGTATTGACTACCTTTATCGTTCTCCCTACAAAGGGAAACAACCTTGTAAAATAAAGCCCCAGCTGTTCCACATCCGTAATGGCGAAAGCCACCCATGCAAGCGGTATCACAAACAGCACATAAATATGGCCTAAAATTTTGCTTTGTTCTAAAGCCGGCTGCAAAAATAATTTCTCTATGGTCAGAAACGTCAGCAGCATGGCGCCCCAAACCAAATAGTTGCCGTCCGCCCCATGCCACAGAGCTGTGAGACTCCACACAATAAAAAGATTAAAAAATGTCCTCACCCTTCCTTTTCTGTTTCCTCCAAGGGGGATATAGACATATTCCCGAAACCATCTGCCCAGCGTAATGTGCCACCTGCGCCAGAACTCCGACACGGACTTCGACATATACGGCTGCCTGAAATTAACAGGAATCTTAAACCCAAGCATTCTCCCCAGCCCTATCGCCATCATGGAATATCCCGCAAAATCAAAATATAGCTGCAAAGAAAATGCAAATGCTCCCATCCACGCAAGCTGGGTTGAAATACTGTCAAATCCAATCATTTGAATGTTGTTCCAAAGTATCCCTATCCTATCCGCTATAACAACCTTAGCGCCAAGACCTAAAATCAGTGATTTTAATCCATCCTCAAAATCCTCCGGTGTCACCCTGCGTTTATCTAAAGACAGACATACTTCGGAATAATTGATAATGGGTCCTGCTACCAACTGGGGAAACATGGTCAAATAAGTTCCCAGCTTTACAAAAGATTTCTCTACCGGAATCTTCTCCCAATAGACATCAAGCGCGTACGCTGCTATCTGGAAGGTATAAAAGCTGATCCCAAGANGCAGTNCATCTACAATTCCACTGNATTTATATAAAAACAGNACGCCAAAATTATAGCCANGCGTCAGNATAAGCAGAAATCTCTTNAATNCTCTCCGTTCCTCCAACGCCGCCCTGTTCATAAGCNCCGCCGCANAGTAATTCNCAANGGCACACAAAAGCNGCNGTAGTACATATTCCNCATCNCCTACCGCATAAAAAATAATACTTCCCGCAAACAATATAAGATTTTTGCAATTCTTTGGTACAATATAATATATGAGTAAAAAAAACGGCAAAAACCGGAATAAAAATTCAAAACTACTGAATACCATCTTCTGAACTCTTTCTAAAACGACACTACTCTTTTTATCCTATGTTGTTAACATTGTTATTAAACATTTTAATAAACAAAAAATAGAATTACAAATTTCTACCTAATTCTACAATATTTTTTCCTTATAACAAATTATACTTTCTCTTGGTCATGGCTGCAACTCCTTTCCCAAATTCTTAAGTATTGTTTATAAATACCCTTTATTCATAAATAACCGACAACATAAAAAAATATTTTACGACATTTCACCNTGTCCGCTNCGNCCTCACGNAGATAAAATCCTCCGGTANTCATAGCCATTNTCTCTTCNGCNTCNACATTAAAGCGTTNCGGATATGACTNCGGCACNGCGATTTCCGTATTTTCCGGAAATGTGATTTTCACCAGCTGCCTTGCCGTAAGCCCATCGAAGCCTTCTTCCCCCGGCTCATAGCTCCTGAGAATAAAAAGGGATGTCTTGCAAGCCATAACCCTACTGCAAAACATCCTCGCCAAATCTCAATCTACCCAATATTATCTGGCAGCCAAAGCCTGTGCGATATCCTCCTTCATATCCAGCACTGCCGCACGGGAAGCCTCCGCATAATTTTCCTCGCCATACCGCGCATATTTCTCCTGTTGATAAGCCGCAATAATACCACGCGAAGAATTGATAATGGCGCCCAGCCCGTCCTCATTAAAGAAATGTACCAAATCGGCGCCCTTACCTCCCTGAGCGCCGTAGCCCGGCACCAGAATAAATGCCTTAGGCATAATCTTCCGCAAAATCTTACCCTGTTCGGGATAAGTAGCGCCCACTACCGCACCCACATAGCTGTAGGAATCACCCATACNCTCCCCGCCCCATTCTGCAACCTTTTCCCCCACAATCTCATAGAGAGGCTTTCCGTCCACCAGACGATCCTGAAACTCCCCGCTGCTGGGATTGGAAGTTTTCACCAGCACAAAGATACCCTTATTTTCTTCCTTGCAAACCTTTATAAACGGATTTACGCCGTCAGAGCCAAGATAGGGATTCACCGTCACAAAATCTTCATCAAAACCGTAGAAAGAATTGTCGCCCACCTGTACCTTACCCAAGTGACCCACCGCATATGCCTCGGAGGTAGAACCGATATCGCCCCGTTTGATATCGCCGATGACTACCATATCCTTCTTTTTACAGTAATCTACCGTCTTCTTAAAAGCAATCATCCCCGGTATGCCAAACTGCTCATACATGGCAATCTGAGGCTTCACAGCCGGNACCAAATCACTGATTGCGTCCACANTTCCNTTATTATACTGCAAGACAGCCTCTGCCGCGCCCTCTAAGGTCTCTCCGTATTCTGCAAATGCAGCAGCTTTTATTTGCTCCGGCACATATTTCATCATAGGGTCCAGACCCACCACAATGGGAGCTTCCGTTTTTTGAATTTTAGCAACAAGTTTATTTATCANTTTTATCCCATCTGCGCGTTGCGACGCGCACTCANATCAATAGTTGAATACGCTTTTTTATTCAACCTTATCCTCCATTCCGGAGTGTTTATACAACATGGCGACAAGAAATCCGCAAAGGCAATTTCTCGTCTGCCATCAATACTATTTGTGACGCTCCGGCACAAACAGCTTTNCTGCTATTAATGACTCGGCTTGCCGAGACAATACGCATAGGNGGCTTTATATCAAGCAGTGCCACGCCGCCGNCTTAATNGATTTATNCATAGAGAAAGCGTTGCACCTTACACAACGCCTTTTTCTTTCCTTATTGTACCAAAACCTCNNTAACTTTTTCAACATATTTTTTGATATTTGATGCATTTACATACTTTTTATGGCTGTCGCCGNNCACCANAACCAANGTGGGAGNCTGCATAACGNCGTANCGGTTCGCCAGCTCTATNNTCTCCTCCGCATCTATAGAAACATATTTTACATCCTTTAAAAATTCTTTCGCCAGCTTACAGTTCGGACAGGTCTTGGTAGTAAAAAGGTATTTGATATTATGGGGCGTTTCTACGCTTACCTCCACATTCTCCGCAAAATTAGACAGTCTCACAACGCTTCTGGTCGGACGTTTTAATACGGAATTCTCAATATCATATTCTGTGCGGTTCGCATATTCCTGCAGCTTGCCGTCGTTCCAGTTTTGAACAGGACGATAATAGCCCGTGATACGGCTGTAAACCTCAGTCCTTAAACCGCAGTGAGGGCATACCTTCACCTCTCCCTTCAAATAACCGTGCTCCTTACAAATGGAATAGGTAGGAGACAGGGTATAGTAGGGCAGTTTATAATTGGTTGCAATCTTTCGTACCAAAGAAGCTGCCGCTTTCCAGTCGGGAAGCTTCTCACCCAGAAAAGCATGGAATACTGTTCCCGATGTATACAAGGTCTGCAGCTCNTTCCTGAATNTCCAANGCATCGAAAATATCNACGGTATAATCTACCGGCAAANGGGAGGAATNNGTGTAATANGGAGTATCCNCCTGANTTCCTGCCGTTTTTATTGTAGGGAAACGCTTCTTGTCATGCTTTGCCAAACGGTAGGTAGTGCTTTCCGCAGGCGTTGCCTCTAGATTATATAAATCCCCATACTGCTCCTGATAATCGGAGAGACGGTTACGCATATGGTTCAGCACCTCTTTGGTAAATTCCTGAGTGCGCTTGTCGCTCATATCCGCACGCAGCCAGTTAGCATTTAATCCCACCTCATTCATGCCGATTAAGCCTATAGTGGAAAAATGATTGTCAAAAGAACCCAAATATCTTTTCGTATAAGGATAAAGCCCCTCGTCCAACAGCTTGGAGATAACGCCCCTCTTAATCTTCAGAGAGCGCGCCGCAATATCCATCATATGATTTAATTTTACAAAAAACTCATCCTTGCTTGCCGACAAATAGGCAATACGGGGCATATTAATCGTAACAACGCCTACGCTTCCCGTGCTCTCGCCCGAACCGAAGAAACCGCCTGTCTTCTTGCGCAGCTCCCTCAAATCCAAGCGCAGGCGGCAGCACATACTGCGCACGTCACTGGGCTGCATATCCGAGTTAATATAATTAGAAAAATAANGCGTACCGTATTNTGCGGTCATTTCAAACAGCAGACGNTTATTTTCGGTATCGGACCAGTCAAAGTCTTTGGTAATGGAATAGGTCGGAATAGGATACTGGAAGCCGCGCCCGTTAGAGTCTCCCTCAATCATAGTCTCGATAAACGCCTTATTGACCATGTCCATTTCCTTCTTGCAGTCCTTATATCTGAAAGCCATCTCCCGGCCGCCTACGATTGCAGGCAACTCTGCCAAATCATCCGGAACCGTCCAGTCCAACGTAATATTGGAAAAGGGCGCCTGTGTTCCCCAGCGGCTGGGAGTATTTACACCATATATAAATGCTTCAATACACTTTTTCACCTCAAAATAACTCAGATTGTCCACCTTTACAAAAGGCGCAAGATAAGNGTCAAATGAGGAAAACGCCTGTGCTCCTGCCCACTCATTCTGCATAATACCGAGGAAATTCACCNTCTGATTACACAAAACGGACAGATGCCTTGCGGGAGCAGAGGTAATCTTTCCGGTGATTCCGCCCAGCCCCTCTTTGATCAGCTGCTTTAAGGACCAGCCTGCGCAATAACCGGTTAGCATAGATAAATCATGAATATGGATATCTGCATTCCTGTGCGCCTCGGCAATCTCCTCGTCGTATATTTCGGACAGCCAATAATTTGCCGTGACCGCCCCTGAATTACTTAAGATAAGCCCTCCCACGGAATAAGTAACGGTGGAATTCTCCTTCACACGCCAATCTTCCACCTTCACATAGCTGTTCACAACATCCTTGTAATCAAGAATGGTAGACTTCATGGTGCGCATCTTTTCTCTCTGCTTACGGTACAAAATGTAAGCCTTTGCCACCTCCTCATAGCCCGCCTGACCAAGCACTCTCTCCACACTGTCCTGAATATCCTCTACATGAACGGCTCCGTCCGCTACCTTTTGCTGAAAATCCGCCGTTACACGGAGCGCCAGCAAATCCACAATATCGTTATTGTAATTCATCTGCGTTGCCGTAAATGCTTTTATCATTGCATCATTAATCTTAGTCAATGTAAAGTCTGCCCTGCCGCCGTCTCTCTTGATTACCTGAAGCATGAATGTACCTCCCACATCAATAATTCTCCCGTACGCTTTTCGCACTATGCATGTTATTTTACCATTTACTAACATAAAAGTCAACGCGAATACACAATATATTGTAGTATCTTTTTTATCAAAACAACATATATTGTGTATATCTCTCTGAAATATTTGAATATCTTGCACAAAACAGATAATTCATAGAATAAAAGCGGGCAATTTTACTAATTCTAAAATTGCCCGTAAAATTTCCATATTTTTTATGAGTTTTCTAAAATAGCATTTTTTCCATTCTAAATTCATTTACAATGTGTTTTACGAAACATAAATCAGCAACCTGACAAGGAGATACACACAATGGAAGTCGGACAGAACATAACTAAGCTGCGTCTCGAAAAAGGCATTTATCAAAAAGAGCTTGCCTCCTACTTAAACCTGTCCGTAGGAACTATCTCCAACTATGAACAGGGCATTCATTTCCCTGACTTAAATACCCTTTGCAAAATTGCTGATTTCTTTGGCGTTACCACTGACTACCTGTTGGACAGGACTGCGCACCGCTGCGCTCCCGATACCCTGAACAGGCATCTTACCAAAGATTATACCGTTGCCGATTTGGTAAACACTACTTTGGAATTATCTCCCAAAGAAATAAACTCCATGATAGATTTTGTCAAATTCTTAAAATCACAGCATTCCTAATGCGCCATTGTCCGACAGACAGCACGCATCCTCATGGTCACTGCCTACCTATATGCCAAAAACGGTAAAATACCTATCTTGTGGATAAAAACTGCTGTTCTCTTTTTGCGGTTTCATCATCAGGATAATTCTTTAGGTAATCCTCAAGCAGCACGGCTGCCTTTTGATATTCTCCCAAATATTCATATGCTACTATTTCATTAAAAGCAAGCTTCTGCCGAATCTCATTATCCTCTATCTGCATGCCTGCATCAAAAGCCTCCAGCGCTTTCCGATAATCCTTCTTCTTCATCTCACAAAGTCCCAGCTGATTATAAATTTCTGCATTTCCACCATTCTTACCGATATAGCTATTGTATACACTGGAAGCATAATTGTAATCGCCAGTAGCCTCATAAGCCTTTCCAAGATACAGATAGCTCTCCGCACCGCCCTTATTCTTTGCTTCCTCCAAAGCATTGTAAGCCTTCTGATATTCGCTCAGATAAAAGTAAATCCGCNCCTTATCATAAGCGTTCATCTGCTTTTCTCCTGCCTCCAGCGCCTGCTTTAAATATTCCTTCCCCACTTCACCGTAGCNGTAATGTTCTAACACTTCGTAAATAGAAATCAGCCTGTCATAATTCTCCGGCTCCATAGAAATTACCTTATCAAAATCTGCCTTAGCCCCCTCATATTCAGACAACGCAAGCCGCACATTCCCCCGCAGGAAGCATGCTTCTTTCTCATCCGGCCGAAGCGCCAGAATCGCATTATAGGTTTCCTCTGCCTCCCCATACCGTTCACTTTTGGTATAGGCAGCAGCCAGATAATAATTCAGGTCAAAATCAATCTCCTCCACCAGACCGTTGCTGCTTACCAGCGCTTCTTGAAAGTAGATAATTGCCTGCTCATAATCCGTAAGCCCCATATAAGCAATCCCTCTCCCTCTTGCAAGCAGGCGGACGTTCTCATGAAGAGCCTGCGCCTCGTCAAACCGCGCAAGCGCCTCCTGATAATTTAAATCCGACACAAGCTGCATACCCTCTGCAATTTTTTCGCTGCCGTTCCCACAGCCCGNCAACAGTGCCATAAGCAGCAGACAGGCTGCCGCCGATAATTTTCCTTTTCTATTGTGAAGCATCATAAACTCCTTCCGACAGTCTACTCCCCATCAAGCTGAGAAGTACAGTGAGGGCACCGGGTAGCATCAATGGCAATTTCCGACTTGCAGAATTGGCACTTTTTGGTTGCCGGTGCTTCTATCTTGGGCTGCTTGCGGCTTGTCCTGTCACTGATTGCATTAATACCCTTTACCAGACAGAAGATTACAAAAGCGGTAATCAGAAAATTAATCACTGCGGTAATGAAATTTCCATAAAACAGTACAGGCNNNTCCTCANCGCTTNCTAACCTNACCACCAGATTNCTGANATCCGNTCCTCCGAAAATNCCTAATATCGNTGNCAGAANGTCTTGGTNCAAGGAGGTTACANTGNCNGTAAATNCTCCTCCNACAATGACGCCCACAGCCATATCCATTACGTTTCCGCGCATAATAAACTTCTTGAATTCACTGATAAATCCTTTTCCCTTACCCATTTTCTTTCCTCCTGCATTGGTATTGTACTCCTTGTTTTATAGTAACACAAGAAGCCCTTTCGCTCAATACCGCTTTCCTCTGATTGTGATTTTTATCTTTTCTATTTTCTGCTTTCCTTATAGCACTCTATAGGGTATAATGTCCGCAAAGGGCAGAGCCAAGTGGTCGTACAAACACCTGTCGAGCTTTCTCGGGCAGATGTTTATACGACCATTGGGCGAGCGAAGCGAACCTGTGAAACCAAAGGTTTTACAGGTCTCTGCCCGTAACTTGCGTCCGCGTTGCATCCGCTAAATTTAAGATGCGCAAAAAGCGGCGCTGAAATGAGGAAACTATGCAGCGTATTAACAACGATATCAAACAAGGCACTTTTAAACAAATATACCTTCTCTATGGCGAGGAGCGCTACCTGAAAAGGCAATATACAGACCGTCTCCACAAGGCAATGTGCGACGGAGACGACAGCATGAACACACATTTCTATGAGGGCAAGGACGTGCCTGTGGGCGAAATTATCGACCTTGCGGAGACCCTTCCTTTTCTTGCGCCCAGACGCGTTATTTTTATCGGCAACAGCGGGCTTTTCAAATCGTGCGGAGAAAAGATGGCGGAATATCTGGCAGCTCCTAACGAAANTACCTTTTNTGTTTTTNCGGAGAGCGNGGTGGACAAGCGTAGCAAGCTTTTTAAAACTGTCCAGAATAACGGCACCGCAGTGGAATTCGCTATACAGGACGAAAACACCTTAAAGCGCTGGATTGCCGGCATTCTTGCCAAAGAGGGAAAAAAAATTACCGAAAATACGGTACAACTTTTCCTCACCAAGACAGGCACTGACATGGAAAACATACAGATGGAGCTGGAAAAACTTATCTGCTACTGTATGAACAGGGAAATCATTACGAACGAGGACGTTGAGACAATCTGTACCAATCGCATCGGAAATCATATTTTTGACATGATAAACGCTATTGCAAATAAACAGACCCGTCAGGCTCTGGATTTATACTATGACTTGCTCGCCTTAAAAGAACCCCCCATGCGCATTTTGTTTTTAATTGCCCGACAGTGCAATATGCTGCTGCAGGTAAAGGAGTTGAAATCCAAAGGCCACGATAACAAATCCATTGGAGCCAAAATCGGTGTGCCGCCTTTTATTGCGGGAAAATACGTTACTCAAGCCTCTCACTTTAAAACCGCTTCCTTGAAATCTGCCGTAAAGCAATGCGTTGAGGCGGAGGAAGCAGTCAAAACAGGCCGCATGAATGATATGATGAGCGTGGAGCTTTTGATTGTTTCCGTACTCTGACTACCGCCATAAATATCCCTTTGCAAAAGCCTTCCCCTCTTTTAATGTTACAATGACCGCACCCTCTTTGGGAGTTTGCAAGATATAGCTCTCCCTGCCCAGACGTTCCAAAAGCTCACTGTGGGGATGACCGTATCTGTTACCCCGTCCGCAGGAAATCACGGCAGCAGCCGCGTTTATCTGCTGCAAAAAATCCTCCGAGGTGGCATTGCGGGAACCATGATGCGCCACCTTTAATAGAGTGACCTCAGAGATTTGATAATGCTTCAATTNCTCTATCAGCATAAGCTCTCCCTCCTTCTCTACATCACCGGTGANAAGGAGGAACAGCTTATTCTTTTTATCCTTCTTATTCCAAAGCTCTATATAAAAGCACTCCGAAGAAGCATTACTCTCCCCCTCGTACCCCGCCGGAGGATGCAGGCAGCGAAAACAGGCTCCCCCGTCTTCCCAGCAATCTCCTGCTTTTATATAACCAATCTCCGTCGTCTGCTTTCGCCCATGCAATTCCTCCTCTGCCCCTTCCCAATCGGTCTGTCCTGCTATTTGCAGCAGCTCTTCAAAGTGTTCATTCTCCTCAGTATCAGGCAGTATCAGCCGGTTTATCCGGATTCCCTCCTCCTCCGCCAAAGAAAACAGTTCTTCCACTCCGCTTACATGGTCCTTATCCTCATGAGATACAAAAATCCCGTCAATTTCTCTGATTCCGCTATATTTCAAAAAAGGAAGCAGCACATATTTACCCACATTCTTACGACTGCTGCTGCCGCAGTCAAAAAGATAAACCTCCCCCGAAGAGGTCTGCACACAGACACAATCTCCCTGTCCTACATCCAAAAAGGTGATTGTGCTTTCCTGTGAGGGCTTCACTGCAAGGATAATAACCGACATAAGCAATATTGTCCATTGTATCACAAATACTCTGTTCCTGCCGCCGTTCCCTATTCCCGTTATCCCGCATTTCTTAGGAAACGCCTTTTTAACCCACACTACGGTAAGCAGCAAACCATAATACACCGCTATCTGCCACAGCTTAGGTCTGCCCGGATTCCATGTATGAAAGGGAAACCCTTCAAAGACCTGACACAATCTTTCAAAACCCGTTAAAATCAAACAATCCACAGAACCCAATATACCCAAGCCCGGAATCAGCATGGCAAACAGCCCAAACAGAATCACTATGCCCATAAACGGCAGCACCAGCAAATTAAGAATTAGGGAATAGGTCGGCACTTCAAAATAAAACCACAGCTGAACCGGCAGGGTCGCAGCAGTTATGGCAAGCCCTGCCGTTATTGACCGCTTCAGTCCTTTGATAAGTCCGTCAAGCGCCCCAAACACCGCCTGATTCCATCGGCTTCTGTATCTTAAGCCTGATTCATCCTCTCCCTCTTCCCACAGCGCCGGATATATCACCCCGATTCCCAAGACGGAGGAAAATGACAGAAGAAAACCGGAATGCTGTACATATTCCGGCGTCTGCAGGGTCATTATTGCCGCCATTACACCGAGTGCCGTAAGCATGTCATAGGTTCTTCCGCAGACCTCCGCCAGCATACGAATCAGATACATACCGATGGCCCTGTATGCCGAGATGCTCATACCTGTCATCACTCCGTATAACACCAATATCCCGCCTCCCAATGCTGCCGCCGCTGCAACAGGCATTCCAATCCTGCGAAGCAGCCTGTAAATTCCCATGCCGATAATAGTGATATGCAGACCTGAAATACTCAATATATGTATAATCCCGTTCCTCTTATACAAATTCTTTAATTCCGCATCCAAATCTTCCTTATTCCCCAGAAGCATTGCACCGATAATCTGAGCCTCCTTTTCGGGAAAAATCCGGTACAGCCTGTCCTGCCAATAAGAGCGCAGCCCATAAAGAAGCTCCTTTATCGCCCAATACTCCTCCCCTGTTTCAAGCATTTGAATGTCCGTAAGTTTCCCTCCGATATGCAGCATTTGATAATATGCCCTGCTGTCAAATTCTCCGGGGTTAGTCGCCTGTGAAAATCTGTAAAAGCTCCCCTGTACGGTTACAAAGCTTCCCAACCGCAAGGACTCACTCATTTCCCACTCACATATTAAATTTTCCGATAAGCTATTGTTTGGTAATGGATTTTCCTGCTGCCGACCGGCAGCCTGTTCCTGAATCAAAATAGAATTTAAATAGAACTTTTCACTGTCTTTTTTATATACCCGCCCTGTAAGAATAACCTGCTCCTGCTCTGTAAGCCCTAACGTCGCATCGCTGTTCGCTTCTTCGGCATTCTTCCCATTCCTAGCGGCTGCCTCACCGGAAAAAAGACGCAGCACGGCAATCAGTACAAGGCATAAGCACACCACAAATAAGGGTCTTCGCATCCTATATCCTTTCTCACTATTAAATTGTCCGAAGCCTCAGCCATTACGAAGCTTCGGACTGTTACTAAAAAATCACAACAGTTCAGCCTTCCACATTCATAAAAGCAGCTGCTTCGCATCTGACGCCGCTAAAGCGGCTCCAATGTTGTCACACAGTCCAGATTTCTCTCATAGGTTGTGGAATTAAAGCTTGCGGGAATCTCACCGTTAATTAAAATCTGTACCTTATTGATATTGTTAAGCTCTACTAACGAGTTGACAATAGAATAAATCGCTACCTCCGTGGATACATTATTCACCACGGTCAAAAAGCTGGAATCCAGATTGACATAACAGATACNGTCCTTGNTCATAACGCTCACTANCTTTGTCTCCGGATTAATAGAGGGATAAATGCCCNCCNNCTGTCCGCTTGGTCCTGNTANNAGCTCCTCTATCACAAANCGTTCCAANGGCGNGNTGGTNGAATAATNCTTCTCACGATTAGCTGCAATTAATTTATCCCCGCTTTCATTGGCAAAATAGAGCTTTACTCTGGTAAGCTCATAGGTATTAATTTCATTGCCGTCATTATGGATAAACTGGTCCGCATTCATAAGTCCGACCAAATCTCCCGCATTGTCAAAGAGCTGACTTCCCTCCACGGTAATTCCCACATAATTCACGTTCCGGATCTGTGTCAATGTATTTACAAGCGCCGCCCTCACCAGCACCTCTGTGGTAGCGGGCATATCCGTATAAGCGGCATCCACATCTAACATAACCCTGCCCTCTTTCAGCTGTGCGCTCAACACCTGAAAGCCCATGGAAAGAGGTGCTTTGTATTCCAGCTTCTCCGGTGTGGCAGACAGACATTCAATCAACTCGTCCAGCTGTTCCCTGCGGGAATCCGCAACCATTTCATGCTCATGGATTTCCACCTTAGTCTCCGAATTGCTGATATAATAAACCTGATATACATTCTGCTTTTCATTTACCTCCTGACTGCAGGCGCCAAGCCCTGACAGACACAGAACCGCAAACAACACAATCCCTATTTTTTTCACTAAAATATCCATTTCCTTTCCGGCTCCTGCAGACTGCATCCCATATGCCGTAAACAATCTATTGTGTAATGTAATTTAACGGAATCTTCACCAAAAAGCTTGAACCCTCACCCTCGTAGCTTGTCACCGTAATAGAACCTCTGTGCAGCAGCACCGAACTCTTGGTAATGGCAAGCCCCAGACCTGTGCCGCCGATTTCCCGGGAATGTGACTTGTCCACCCGATAAAAACGTTCGTAAATATGCGCCAATGAATCCTCCGGAATACCGANTCCCGAANCNCNGACCNCAAAGGCGAAANNCTGATGNNCCGCATCCANCTNCACCNTGACCCAGCCATGCTCNTTATTATACTTGATAGCATTTTCCACCAAATTAGTCATGATAAGAGTCANCTTAACCTCGTCCACCTCGGCAACAACCGGGCGCATGCTCTCAAATACAACCTCCACATCCTTCTTGCGGGCAATAGGACGCAGACGTTTCAAAATCAGCTCTGCCAAATCATTAATATTAAGTGTCACAATATTTAAATCCTGCACCTTCTTGTCCATTTTAACAAGAGCGAGCAAATCCGTAATAATCCGGTTCTCCCTGTCAATTTCGGAAACCATGTCCTCCATAAACTCACGATACAGCTCCGCAGGCGCATTTTCCTGAGCAAGCAGTGAATCCGCCAGCACCTTCACCGATGTCATAGGCGTTTTCAGCTCATGGGATACATTTGCCACAAATTCCTGTCTGGCATCATCCAATGTCTTCATCCGCTTCAGCATCTGGTTAAATGCCTCTACTATATGTACCGTCTCCATATAATCCGGTACCGAGATTTCCTTATCGCTGTAGCCCGCTTTCACTTCATTGATAGCATCTACGATTCTGCTAAAAGGTCTTGTCATCACTATTGACAGGATAAAAGCAAGGGCAACAATGGCCATGATCATCAGCATTTCTAATATGATAGCCTTGCGGTTGAGTACCTCCATAGTCGCCACAATACTGTCGTTGGACACACTTGTCAGCATAACCCCTTTCACCACGCCTGTGCCGTTCTTTCCCCCGGCACTGTTCTTGCCGGTGCTATCTGTATTCTCCGCCGTTATTTCCACAATAGGCGTCGTCATTTCAATATAACCGTGTTCGGGGTCATAATGGGAGGTATTTGTTCCCTGAAAGCATTTAATTACTTCCTCAGAAATAATAGTTTTCCCCTCGCTGATTCCATAGGTATCCTTTATGATCTTGAAATTGCTGTTTATAATCATCACTCTGCCTTCATAAAGATTAGACAGCATTTCAANCTCTTGNATTGATAACCTCCNTCNANGGTACGNAAATTACNATNANNAGAGCGAATAATNGGNAANATAATTATTACTGATAAGGTGATTGGCAAGAATCATCAGCTGATTCTGTACCGTAGAGATCCTAAGCTCCACAGCACGTTCCTCATAATTTTCTACAATACCGTAACGCATCAATACACTGGGAATCACACCTGTCAGCAGAATAATCACAAAAATACGTGCCCGCAGGCTCCGAAATATCACAACCTTTTTTAGCTTTTCCTTAATCCTCTCTATCATTACACTCCACGGCCCTTATGCATTCTGGAAATAATAGCCTACACCCCACTTTGTATGTACATACTTGGGTTCGCTTGGGCTTGCTTCTATTTTTTCACGCAGACGGCGGATATGCACATCCACCGTACGCACATCTCCCGGATAATCGGCCCCCCACACCAGCTTCAACAAATTCTCCCTGCTATACACCTTGTCCGGGTTCAGCATCAAAAGCTCCAGCACCTCAAACTCCTTTGCAGTCAGACTGATTTCCTTACCGGCAATATAGGCTCTCCTGCCCTCGCAGTCCAGACGCATATCACCGTTCTCAATTATCTTTTCCGCTTCTTTTGCATTCCTCTTTGGCTCAACCCTGCGCATAATCGCCTTAATTCGCGCCTTTACCTCTAAAATATTAAAGGGCTTTGTTATGTAATCATCCGCACCATATTCCAGCCCTAAAATCTTATCCATATCATCATCTCTTGCCGTCAGCATAATAACGGGAACCGTCGAGAACTCTCTAATCTGCTGGCACACCTCAAAACCGGTAAGCTTCGGCAGCATCACGTCCAGCAAAATCATATCGTATTGGTTGTCTCTGGCATATTGAAGCGCCTCCTCACCGTCATAGGCACAATCCACCTGCATATCATCCTGTTCCAAGCTGAAACGGATTCCCTTTACTATCAGCTTCTCATCATCCACCACCAAAACTCTCTTGCTCGCCATGTCTTACTATCCTCTCATTCTATATTTCATAATTACAGCACCCCACAGCACGGAATTCTCTACCTTGACTTGTAACAACGCACCAGCGCGCATTACACTAGTCCACCGTGATCTTATCGCTTAACCTGTTATAGGTGTTCTCCTTAATCCCGCTCACCTTCATAAGGTCTTCCTTCTGTCCGAAGCCGCCGTTCGCTTCTCTGTAAGCTATAATATCCTGCGCTTTCGTACCTCCGATTCCCGGCAGCGAACATAACGTCTCCTCGTCCGCTCTGTTGATATTCACAAGCCCGCTCCGAGACTGTGCCTCCTTCTCAATCATAAGACATGCCTCTTCCTCACTGGGGAAATACAGCTTTTGTCCATCAAAAAGCTTCTCGGCAAGGTTTACATAATCCTTCTGCGCCGTATCCAAAAAGCCGCCCGCCGCCTGCAAAGCGGTCTCCGCACGGCTTCCGTCGGGAAGCTCCACCACCCCCGGGCAATTCACTGCACCGCATACATGCACGTAAATCATCTGTCCTGTTCCGCCGTCTGTTTGTGCATTTGCAGCACTCCCGCCCACTCCGCCGGACTTCACCTGCTGTGTACTCTCTCTCATTTCACCGCCGAACTGCGCCGAAACGTTCTGCCCTGTGGACGGCATGGCAGCCTGTATCTCGTCACCTGTGCCGTAAGCGCTCTCCATGCCGCCTACAGGAATTGCTATCGCCCTATCCTTCACACCACAGCCGCCTAAAGCTGCACTCAGCCATACCAAAAACCCCGCTGCAAGCCGACGGAATATCAAACCTGCAGCATGGCATGATACGGGGTACCTGCCCCCCGCGGCGTTCACCCGATGGATACCGGCGCATCCGTTTGACTCATTGCCCGCGGAAACAAAACAAGCGCCAAAAAGCGCTATATTATTTAATTTTTTCATCATAGCTCCTCTCTCCGCGGACATAAACCGCAGAACAAAGGATTGCCTCTCTATGCTGATTTCTTCTATTGTATGATAATTAACTATGATTTACAAGCGACATTTTGCAAAAGATTTGTCATATTTTGTCATTTCCACTTAAAAATGATAATACCAGCGATTGCAACTGCCATACCCACCGCCTTACGCCAATCCCACGGCTGCTTATCCACACCAAACCAGCCTAACAGCTCAATCACATATGCCACCAGAAGCTGCGCTACCACAATCAGCATAACAGCCTTTGCGGGACCCAGCATATCCATACTTTTGATAACGGTATAAGTTATGAAAGCGCCGATAGCGCCCCCTAGCAGCATATATTTAGGCTGTACCTGAAACACCTGTCCAAAGGAGCTTCGGTCCGTTGCCAGCCATGCCCCAAGACAGACAAACAATGCCGTCAGCTGCACGAATGCGCTTGCCACCCAGATACTGGACGCCTTCGTAACCTGTGTATTAAACACTCCCTGAATGCTCATCAGCGCACCGGAAATCAAAGCAATTAAAAAACCAATCATGGCAATACCACCTTTCCACTAAGCATTTAAATCAACACTTATTACTGGTAATATCTTAACCCCATGATTGGTAAATTATTCGTACCGTCACTGTCCTGACACCTGCATGGAAATCTGACTTGCCAGCTCCTGTACCAGCGGCATCACCTCTGCACCGTTCCATACCTTTGCAAAAAGCGCTTCCAGCTGCATCCACAGATTTCCTATTTCCATAATCTTCGGCAGGGACACACTGCCCGAATACTCCTGAAGGAATATCTGCAAGGCGTCATTATCACGGTTTGCCTTGATATTGGCGGAAACCTTTCCCGTCCTCTCATAAAGGTTATCCGTATATCCGTCTGTCAAATAAGCCGCAAACCGATTTGCAAGCTCCTTATGCTGGGAATAGCCGTTTATAACCACTACATTTGTAACCGAGAGAGAACGGCTGGCAAGCTCTTCACTCACCTGCGGCATGGGAGCAACGCTATAATCATAGGCAAGGCTTCCGTCCGCCTTTGCCTCCTCAAGACGCTTCACCACATCCGTGGTTCCTATGGTAAATACCAGCTTTCCATCTATAAAATCCTGAACTACAGACTCGTAGGTCACAGTGTCCGACTCAATGAAAAAGAATTGATTCAACGCTTTATAAACCTCTAAGCAGGCAATGGTCTCCGCATTGTCAATATTGATATCTCTCTCATCGTCGCCGGCATCGCCGCCGACAATCAAATAATTACCTACAATCCAATAATTGTGAAAAATATCGGAGACATCCCACTTCATGACTCCTTCCACACCCTCAGGTACATCAAAGGTATTTGCAATATACAATATATCATCCACCGTTGCGGGAATCCCCTTCATTAAGTATTCCTGTGTCTTCTGCGCCAGCGCAGCCTCATCAATCACAACCTCATCTGCCGCCGTTTCCCCTATGCCGTCCTCCTCGTCCTCATTTACACCGGAAAGCTCCTTCAGTGCCTGCTGCCCTGCCCATTCCTGCAAATAGGTCTCATTATATACCAGCGCACTGGTATCATAAAAGAAAGGATATGCTATAACTTTGCTCCTATAAGAGGCAGCAGCAAGCGCAGTTTCGGGAAAATGCTCTGTATCGCAAATATTTTCCACATCTGAAACCTCTCCGGCAAGACCTGCAAGGTAAGCCTTCTCTAAAGAATCATTGCTGATTACATAGCAGTCCGGTATCTGTTCCGAGTGCAGAGAAGCTTGATTGATTGCCTCCAGATACTCGCTGTCCGACGTCAAAATCGGAATCACGCGCACGCCTTCCTCCTCGCCGAAGGAAACAGCCGCGCTGTTAATATAGTTGGTCATGGTATCGTCAGAGTACCAGAAATAAATGGTTTCCTTCCTTCCAAACCATGAAGTGATTGTATTCTCTTCCACACTGTCAAATTCCAGTGTACCTGCAAATATTGCAGCGGCAGCTATGACAATCACAGCTGCCGTGGCAAGTAATCTTTTTCTAAAATGCATATCTTAGCTCCAAATACATCCATCTAAAATGGCTATCATATCGTCAATATTTTCTTTGGTGATAATAAGAGAGGGAACAAAACGAATTATATCAGGTCCTGCATTAATTAACAGCAAGCCCTTTTCCACTGCCCTGTTAATAATCTCTCCCACAGGACGGTCAAATACCAGACCCTGCATAAATCCAACGCCGCGCCTCTCCAGAATACAGTCATATTTTGCCGCAAGCTCCNCCAGACGCAGCTCAAAATAGGGNGTTACCTCCCTCACATGNTCTATTATATGGTTCTTTTCAAATAATTCAAGCACTTTTTCGGCCGCTGCCGCCGCTAGAGGATTGCCGCCATAAGTAGTTCCATGGTCTCCGCTGATAAGAGAATTCTGCGCCACACGCTCCGTCATCATAAACGCACCTAACGGGATACCGCAGCCCAGCGCTTTTGCGGAAGTCATGATATCCGGCTTAACCTGATAGCGCTGCCATGCATACATGTAGCCTGTCCTGCCCATACCGCACTGAACTTCGTCAAAAATAAGCAGAATATCCCTTTCGTCACAGAGCGCCCGTACCTTTTTCAGAAAATCCTCCGTTGCGGGATACAAGCCTCCCTCACCCTGCACCGGTTCCATGATAATCGCACAGGTCTTGTCGGTCACCTGCGTAAGGACGCTGTCAAAATCATTTAAATCCGCAAATTTCACATTGCCGATCAGCGGCTCAAACGCTTCACGGTACTTGGGATTGCCCGTTACCGCCAGCGCCCCCATGGTCCTGCCGTGGAAGGAATGATTCATGGCAATCATCTGATGATCCGTTTTTCCGTCCTTTAAGTAAGCGTACTTACGCGCCGCCTTGATAGCTCCCTCCATTGCCTCCGCACCAGAGTTGGTAAAAAATACCCTGTCCATGCCGGACGCCTTCTTCACTCTTTTTGCCGCCTCAATTGCTGGCACATTATAATAGTAGTTGGAGGTATGAATCAGCTTGTCAATCTGATTTTTCAGGGTGTCATTATATTCCTTATTGTTATAGCCCAAAGCAAACACTGCAATTCCTGCCACAAAATCCAAATATTTCTTTCCTTCCAGATCGTACAGATACACTCCGTCGCCCCTATCCAGCACAATCTGATAACGATTATAGGNGTGGAGCAGNGACTTCTCCNNCTCNTCAATATATTCTTTCATATTCATGATAACTGTTCCTTTCCGAAACTTTACATTTTCCGAAAATCATTCAATTATGGACAAATGTATAAAGTTCACATTTTGTACATTGTAACATGAGGAAATTTATGGGTCAAGGAAATTCCCATATCCGATAAGAGTACAACTTCTCCAATATCCGGCTGCATATAACTGCCTGTATATAACAGTACAATAGCAAAATAATACTTAGATATCGACTTCTTCTTGACATATACTTGCAAAATGATATAATGTACACANAAATAAAAGGAGGTGCTTTTATGGCACAGATGAATCCCAGAGAGTTGGATGTATTGGACATCCTGTGGNAANCAGATGACCCATTGACTTCTACCGACATTGTCAACAATGNTCATGGTTTAACCCAGAGTACAGNTATTGCCGTACTTCNTAAGCTTTTAAAGGCTGACTTGGTAGAAGTAGCCGGAGTTACACACAGCGGTAAGGTTTTAAGCCGTACCTACCGTCCTACAGAAGCTTCCCGTGAGGTGCTTCTTCAAAATTTCACCGAGAGCTATGTAAGCTTCAGCAATGTAATTTCTAAGTCTGCTATATGCGCTGCTATCATGCAGACAGATGACAATCCTACACACGCTAAAAAAGAAATCGAAAAGCTTAAAGCAATCTTGGAAGACTTTGAGAAAAATTTATAATCTAATTGTGCAAAAGGGGATTATATGCTTTATTATTCTTTTTCTACAGTTTTGATGACCATACTTGCCAGCAATTTTTTAATTATATTAATCAGTCTTTGTTTTCAAAATGATAAATTAATGGTAACTATCGGCTATAAGCTTTTAGCTGTTTTTGCCATTTTTACATTACTGCGTCTTTTACTCCCCTTTGAATTCCCTTTTTCAAATAATATTATATTACCTGTGCAGCTTTCGGAATTCATAGCTTCTATCCGTCAGCCCTTTTACCAAATAGGCAGAATAAATATTTCTATCTGGTTCCTCTTTGAAGTGGTTTGGGTAATCGGCATATTTATCGAATTATTTTTTTATTGCAAAAAGCATGTTTGGCTGCAAAGGTTTATTTCTCATTGTGGTCATGACGTTACTGATATGGAACCATACGCAGGGCTTCTCAGCAGGACATGCCCTACCCCTCAAAAAATACATTCCTTTCGAGTGATTAAGCTGCCTTTTATCACTGTTCCAATGTACTACAGCTTTAGAACCCACTATATTATACTCCCGCAGAATATTCGGATATCCGATGAGGATATGTTTTATATTTTCAGGCATGAGCTTTCTCATCATACTCATCGCGACCTTTGGATAAAGAATGCCATTCAGATGCTAACCATAATCTACTGGTGGAACCCGTTTTGCCTGCTCCTAAAGAAATCAACTGATATTATTTTAGAGATGCGTGTGGACTCCTCCCTGACTCAATCTGATGGCAAGGTTACGACAGAATATTTACACTGTCTGGTTCATATGGCAGAATTTGCTTCCATGCCTCAAGCAATTCCAAAGTACTTGTCCGTTTCTTTCTCTAAAGGTTCCTCTGGAACCTTGGAGAAACGTTTTAACATGTTATGTATCCGTAAGAAACCTTTTCCCCGCATCTTAAGTTTATTGATTACGGGAATCATCTTAACTGTTTACATAACATCCTACATATTTATTTTTGAAGCTTCTCATATACCGCAATATATAGCAGGGATTTCTTTATCCCCTGAAAATACTTATGCTGTCATTTCCGAAAATGGTACATATGATATTTATTTTAACGATATCCTTGTGGAAAATGTGGACAATCTGGAACTTTATCCGGATGATATTCACATATATACTATAAAAGAAAAGGAGAATTACTATGAAGAAGACTAAACACTTCAAAAAGGCGGCAATGTTTTTAGGGGGATGCTGCCTTGCCCTATCCATTATGCTCTGCCCAGCGGTCAGCATTACCTCCCATGCGGCGGCTGCGTCCGGTGCCACTGTTCAACCTTATTCAAATGTATATAAGTATGTCTATAAGGTTGAAGACGGGAAGCTCTACAAGCGCCTTTATAATACGTCTACCCATACTTGGGTCGGTGATTGGATTTATGTATGTGATTATCCCGGCTAAGCTCTCAAGGCGTAACATGGCAAAAACGGTAAATGTCCGCTTCAAGCGGCATTTACCGTTTTTTATGGTTTTTCATATCATTAGTTCATTAATTCATGCTCTTCCGAATCATCAATAATAGCTGTTCCGATACCCCTCTTGGTAAAGATTTCCAGAAGCAGGCAGTGAGGGATACGTCCGTCCAGAATGTGTACACGGTTTACACCGTTCCTGATTGCCGAGGTACAATTTCCCAGCTTAGGAAGCATTCCTCCACCGATAATCCCGCTGTTTATCAGCTCTTCCGCCTGTGAAGCCGTCAGACGTGAGATAAAGGAGGATTTATCATTGATATCGCGGTATAGTCCTTCAATATCCGTCAAAAATACCAGCTTATCCGCTCCCACCGCCTTGGCTATGGCGCATGCCGCATCGTCCGCATTGATATTATAGGTTTGGAAACTGTCATCCAATCCGATTGGAGCTACAATGGGCAGGAAATCCTTCTCCAGCAAATCGTAAAGTACCTTAGGATTCACTCCCGTGATTTCTCCCACAAAGCCGATATCCTGACCGTCGGAAAACTTCTTCTCCACCTGTAAAAGCCCGCTGTCCTTGCCGCTGATACCCACGGCGTTTACTCCAAGCTCCTGCACCATAGTCACCAGACACTTATTCACCTTTCCCAGTACCATCTCCGCAATCTCCATGGTCTCCTCATCCGTGACCCGCAGACCGTTTATAAATTTTGCTTCCTTGCCCACCTTGCCTACCCAGCGGCTGATTTCCTTGCCTCCGCCGTGTACGATAATGGGCTTAAAGCCTACCAGCTTTAAAAGCGTCACGTCCTTAATGACATTTTTCTGCAGATCTTCATTGCTCATGGCGCTTCCGCCGTATTTCACCACAATAATTTTACGATTAAATTTCTGTATGTAGGGCAGTGCTTCAATCAGTACCTCCGCCTTTTTTAATACTTCTTCCATATCCTTTTCCATTTCAATCCTCCGTACTAATCATCCATGCTGCACCTTTTGCGGCACAAACAATCATCCAAATGTGTCAAAAAGTAAATGTATCATTAAGACTGAATCCTCTTATGAGCGATAATCCGCATTAATCTTCACATAATCATAACTCAGATCGCAGCCCCATGCGGTGGCTTCCTCACTGCCCATATGCATATCGGCAAGCACAGTCACCTCGGGAGCGGAAAGTATTTTAGTCGCTTCTTCCTCGCTGTAATCACAGGCAACACCCTTGCTGAAAATATGGATTCTGCTGCCCTCGCTCTCAAAATACAAATCCACATTCTCCGGGTCAAAATCCACACCTGAATAGCCAAGAGCGCAAAGGAATCTTCCGAAATTACAATCATGTCCGAAAATAGCCGCCTTTGTCAAAGAAGAGCAGATAACCGATTTGGCAAGAATTCTTGCCTCTTCCTTGGTCTTAGCTCCTACAACCTTCGTCTCAAACAGAGCGGTAGCGCCTTCGCCGTCGCCTGCCATTTTTCTTGCCAGATAGGTAGTCACAAAATGCAGTGCCTCACAAAATGCTTTATAATCCTCTCCCTCTGCGGTAATTTCTTCATTGCCCGCAAGACCGTTCGCCAGCACAAGCAGCGTATCGTTAGTAGAGGTATCGCCGTCCACGGAAATCATATTAAAGGAATCCACAACGTCCGCACTGACTGCCTTTTGCAGCATTTCCTTGGAAATATTTGCATCCGTTGTCACAAAACCCAGCATGGTACACATATTGGGATGAATCATGCCGGAACCCTTGCACATACCGCCCAGAGTGACGGTCTTTCCGCCTATCTCCACCTCCACTGCGATCTGCTTATGTACCGTATCCGTAGTCATAATCGCCTTTGCGGCGTCAAGCCCTGCCTCAAGAGTATCCTCCTTTGCATCCACAAGCTTCTTAATTCCTTCACAGATTCTATCCAACGGAAGCTGCATACCGATAACACCGGTAGATGCCACAAGCACAGCCGTTTCAGGAATATTCAAAAGCTCTCCTGCGCATTTTGCCTCTTCCTTACAAATGGAAATCCCCTGCTGTCCTGTACAAGCATTGGCGATACCCGAGTTTACCACTATCGCCTGCACGAAGGGAGACATCTCTGCCAGCTCCTTATCCCAAAGCACCGGCGCCGCCTTCACCACATTGGTGGTAAAGGTGCCTGCCACCCTACAGGGTGCGGTACTGTAAACCATTGCCATATCCCTGCGATTCTGATATTTGATTGCTGCCTCCACGCCTGCCGCCTCAAAGCCCTTTGCCGCGGTAACACCGCCTTCTATCTGTTTCATATTTTGCCTCATTTCTGCGCTGCTTTTTACGCATAATGCAATGTTTGTGCAAGCAGCGCGCAGTCACAAACTTGCCAAGTGAAAAGTTTATTTTTCACTCTTTTCCGCGCCGTATCGTTTTTATTGATTAAATGCCGTAATATTTGCCTCGTTTAAAGTAAAATCATAATAGTTCAAATCTTCCCTCTTAGTCCAACCCATACAATTCCAAAAAGAATTCCCTATATCGTTTTTTGTAAAGGCAATCAGGCTGACCTTGTTTATCTCCTCCGCCTTAAGCGCATTCATGCAATGCACAACCATCGCCTTGCCAATCCCCATACGCCTGTAATCTTCTCGTACACATACATGATACAGGCATCCTCTCCTGCCGTCATGTCCGCACAGGATACCGCCCACAATAACGCCTTCCTCATTCACTGCCACCACGCTGGAGGTAGGATTTCTCTTTAAAAAGCGCTCCACTCCGGTCTTAGAATCGTCAATACTGCGAATGCCGAAACCGTGTATTGTCATCCAAAGAGCGTGAAGCCCCTCATAGTCTTCGGCTGTCATTGTCCTTATGGTATATTGCTTACTCTGCATCGTAACCACCGTTTCCTCATCTTAAGCTCCATAGCTTATTTTCAACGCCATTTCCTTAGATAGCCTGCCCTCGGCGGAGGGTCTGCCGTTATATACCGTCTTATCCGCAATCGTAACTTTTTCTACGGGAAGCATGGTACCAGCTCCAATCCCTCGCTCTCTGTCAGCCCAAAGAGCAGATTCATATTCTGCACCGCTTGACCTGCCGCTCCCTTCACCAGATTATCTAGGGCTCCCATCATAATAATACGACCGGTCCGCTCATCAATCACAAAATTAATGTCCACATAATTGCTGCCTTCCACCCACTTGGTCTCGGGACACACGCCCTTTTCCAGAACACGGACAAATTTTTCCTTCCCATAATATTTATCATAAGCCGCCTTAACCTCTTCATAGGTGGGCAGACTGCCATCGATTTTTCTTTTCAGGGCTGCGTACTCCGTGGCAAGAATCCCTCTGTTCATGGGAACTAAATGAGGAGTGAAATTAATCGTTACCTTGCAGCTGCCTGCATATCCTAACTGCTCCTCGATTTCCGGCGTATGGCGATGGCTTGTCACTCCGTATGCCTTAATATTTTCGTTTACTTCACAGAACAGATTCGGAAGCTTTGCTCCTCTTCCTGCGCCGGAGGTACCCGATTTGGCATCCACAATCAAGGTATCCACATCGATAAGCCCCTCCTTTACCAGCGGATACGCCGTCAGGATGGAGCAGGTGGTATAACAGCCGGGATTTGCCACCAGACGGGTTTTGTCAGTGATTTTGTCACGGTTAATCTCACAAAGCCCATAGACTGCCTCCTCAATGAACTGAGGTGATCTATGCTCAATACCGTACCCTTTCTCAGAGACGTCAACATCCTTGATTCGATAATCGGCGGACAAATCCACAATCTTAACCTTGGATAAAATCTCCTCATCCAGAAGCCCCGCCAAAAAGCCTTGGGGGGTTGCGGTAAAAATCACATCCACCTGACCTGCAAGCTCCTTCAGATTATCATCCTTACAAATATCCTCCACAATCTGAAACATATTTTGATATACTTCATAATATTTCTTGTCTATGTAGCTCTTAGAACCATACCAGATAATCTCCGCGTCCTTATGATTCTGCAAAATCCTGACTAACTCGCCGCCGGCATATCCGGTAGCGCCTATAATACCAACTTTAATCATGGCAATTCTCCTCTTAAAAAAAATGTACCTTTTGTAATCATACCACTTTTTGTATAAATGTCCACTACTTTTTTTATTTTTATGCATTTATAT